>NZ_BAAAMU010000027.1:14443-106911 GCF_039529435.1 Nonomuraea maheshkhaliensis | reverse complement strand
CGCGCGGCCGTAGCGCCAGCCGGGCAGCTCGGCGGCGACGCGCAGGCGTTCGAGCACCTCGTCGTCGAACAGCTCGGGCGCCCGCTCGAGCCGCTCGGCGTGCACGGCGGCGGTCTCGCAGCTCTGGATGGCCAGGTACGTCTCCCTGAGCTCCGCGACGACCTCCTCGGACAGCCGCACCTCATCGGCGGCCCCCGACGCCGCCGCCACTGACGCCGCCACTGGCGCCGCCGTGCGGGTCACCCGGGGGTCGCCGTCGAAGACGGCGCCGGGATCGAGCCACGCCACCCGCACGAGCCCGGTCCCCTCCCTGACCGCCCCGCCGCCGTCCCGCGCCAGGTGGCGGTAGGCGAGCAGGCAGTCGTCTGGGGTGCCCGCGAGCACGCCCACGTGGTCGAGCGTCGCCGACAGAGGGAACACGCCGTCGGCCGGGATCGCGTCGTACGCCGGCTTGAACCCGGCGATCCCGCACAGAGCCGCCGGGATGCGGACGGAGCCGCCCGTGTCCGTGCCGATCGCCAGCGGCACCATGCCCGCCGCGACGGCCGCCCCGCTGCCGCCGCTGGAGCCGCCCGACATGCGCGCCGGGTCCCACGGGTTGCGCGAGGCGCCGGTGGCGGAGCGGTCGCCGGTCGGCCCGTACGCGAACTCGTGCGTCGTGGTCTTGCCGACGATGATCGCGCCCGCCTCCCGCAACCGCGTCACGCAGGCGGCGTCGGCGTCGGGGACGTATCCGGCGAAGTGCCGCGAACCCATGGTCGCCGGCACCCCCGCCACCATGATCAGGTCCTTCACCGCGACCGGCACCCCGTGCAGCGGCCCCCGGTCGCCGCCCCCTGACAGCTCCTCGTCGGCACGGCGCGCGGCCGCCAGCGCCCCGCCCGCGTCCACGGTGACGAACGCGTTCAGCGCGGGATCGAGCACGGCGACGGCGCCGAGCGCCCGCTCGACCAGATCGACGGAGGTGGTCTTCCGGTCGCGCAGCTCCCGGGCGAGGTCGGTGACGGTACGGCCGGTGAAGGGTCCCTGGGGAATCGGCATGGACCCTTTTCTACACATCACCCCGGCCCCCGCACCAACGGAGACGGGCCGGGCCGTGGAGCGCTAGCATCGACGGATGCCCGAGGCGCCCTCCCCCCTCCGTCGTGCGCTGCTCTGGATGCGCCGGCTCGCCGCCGTCGTGATCAGCCTCTGCGCGCTCGCCGGCGCGGTCCGCCTGATCGTCCCCGCCACGCCGGGCGGCCCCGAGGGTGAGGCGCCGGGGGTGCGGCGGCAGCTCGCGTTCCTGCGCGGGGCCCTCGACGCCGGCGCCGGCGACGACGCCCAGGCGCTGTTCCCCGAGGGCTACTTCTTCCTGCACGTCCTGTACGGCCTGACCTGGGTGGAGCTGGGCCGGCGCGTCCCGGGGGAGACCAGGGCCGAGGCGCTGCGCGAGGCGCGCTGGGCGCTGGAGCGCCTGGACACCCCGCCCGGCCGCGCCCCGTTCAGCGCCGAGCTCGTCCCCGAGTACGGCGTCTTCTACCGGGGCTGGTGCAACTGGCTGCGCGGCGGGGTGCTGAGCCTGCAGCCGGCCGGGCGGCGGGACGCCGGGGAGTCGCGCCGCTTCGCCGCGGACTCGGCGGCCCTGGCCAAGGCGTTCGACGCCTCGCCGTCGCCGTTCCTGGAGGCCTACCCCGGCCAGTCGTGGCCGGTCGACTCGACCGTGGCGATGGCGTCGCTGCGCCTGCACGACACCCTGGAGCCGCCCCGCCACGCCGCGACCGTCGCTCGGTGGCTGGAGCTGGCCCGCGAGCGGCTGGACCCGCGCACCGGGCTGCTCCCGCACCGCGCCGCTCCCGGCAGCGGTGAGCCGGAGGAGGTGGCCAGGGGCAGCTCGCAGAGCGTGATCCAGCGCTTCCTGCCCGACGTCGACGCCGGCTTCGCCGCCGAGCAGTATCTGCGCTTTCGCGACCGTTACGTCGTCACCCCGCTCGGCCTCGGCCCGGCCGTGCGGGAGTACCCCCAGGGGATGGACGGCCCCGGCGACGTCGACTCGGGGCCGCTGCCGCTGGGCGTGAGCCTGTCGGCCACGGCGGTCACCCTGGGCGCGGCCCAGGTGCACGGTGACGCCGCGCTGGCCGGGGCGCTGGCGGGCTACGGCGGCCTGGCCGGGCTGCGCGTCGGCACCCCCTGGACCAAACGCTACGCCTTCGGGCTGATGCCGATCGGCGACGCGTTCCTCGCCTGGTCGAAGACCGCCCGGCCGTGGACGGCCGCGTGGCCCGCGCAGCCGCCGCCCGCGACCGTGTCGTGGTGGTGGCGGCTGCCCCTGCTGGCGCTGCTCGCCATGCTCGGGGCCGCCCCCTGGCTGCCGGCGCTCCGCCGCCGGGCCAGAAGGGCCGGCTGAGACCCGGCGAGCCGCCCGGGTCAGGGCGGCCCGGGTCAGGGCGGCCCGCTGGGACCTGGTGCCCGGATCGGGGTCAGGGCCGCCCGGCGGGGGTCAGGAGGCGGGCTTGGCCGGGCGGCGGGTGCCCGTCTTGCTCAGGCGGTGGGCCAGCCGGTCCAGCGCCATGTTGATGACGATGAAGATGGCCGCGATGAGGATGGCCGCCGGGATCACGTTCGAGAAGTTCGCCGCGATCCCGTTCAGGCCGCGGTCCACCAGCTCGTCGTAGCCGACGATCAGCCCGAGCGCCGAGTCCTTGAGCAGCACCACGAACTGGCTGATCAGCGCGGGCAGCATCGTCTTGAGCGCCTGCGGCAGCAGGACGAGGCGCATCACCTGCCCCTTGCGCATGCCGACCGCGTACGCCGCCTCCCGCTGCCCCTTCGGCAGGCTGAGCACGCCGGCGCGGACGATCTCGGCGATCACCGAGCCGTTGTAGAGGGTGAGCCCGAACACCACCGCCGCGAAGGCGGAGACGTTCACGCCGATGAGCGCGTACGACCCGAAGAAGGCGAAGAAGATCAGCAGCAGCAGTGGCACGGACCGGAAGAACTCCACCACCACGGCCGCCGGCACCCGCACCCACGCGTGCTCCGACAGCCGGGCGGTGGCGAAGACCAGCCCGAAGATCCCGGCCAGCACCACCCCGGCGACGGCCGCCGCCAGCGTCCCGGCCAGGCCGGGCAGGATGAACGTGGCCCACACGTCCGCCCGCAGCAGCGGCGCCCACTTCTCCGCCGCCCACTGCTCCTTCTCCTCGAAGCGCACGTAGACGACGTACGCCAGCGCCAGCAGCACGAGCGCGACGACACCCGTCAGCACCCGGTTGCGCTGGACGCCGCGCGGTCCGGCGACCTCGTACAGGTTCGCGTAGGTCATCGGGTCACCGCCAGCCGCTTCGACAGCCAGCCGAACGCCAGCCCCATGGGCAGGCAGAGCAGCACGAACCCGGCGGCGAAGCCGAGGAAGATCTCGATGACCTGGTCCCCGTACGTCTCGACCAGCTCCCGCATCCGCACCGACGCCTCCGCGACGCCCACCACCAGCGCGATCGTGGTGTTCTTCGTCAGCGCGATGAGGATGCTGCCGAGCGGCGCCACCACGGCGCGGAACGCCTGCGGCAGCGTGATCAGCGCCAGCGTCCTGACGAAGCCCAGCCCCAGCGAGCGGGCCGCCTCCGCCTGCCCCACGGGCACCGTGTTCAGCCCGGAGCGCAGCGCCTCGCAGACGAACGCCGAGGTGTAGGCGGTCAGCCCGATGACGGCGAGCCAGAAGTTGTTGGTCGCGATGTCGTCGGACAGTTCGAGCCCGAGGTTCGCCCCGAGCCCCAGGCCGGTGAAGAGCAGCACCAGCGTGAGGGGCGTGTTGCGGGCCACGGTCACGTAGGCGGTCGCGGTGGCGCGCAGGGAGCCCAGCGGGGCCACCCGCATGGCGGTCAGCAGCGTGCCCAGCACCAGGGAGCCGAGCGCGCTGACCGCCGTCAGCCGGACCGTCATCCAGAAGGCGGCCAGAATGGTGCCGCCCTCGGTCAGCAACGCGTCCATGGGCCTCAGTACCGTTCGAGCTGCGGGGCCTGCGAGACGGTGAAGCCGGAGGAGCCCACGCTGGCCTGCAGCGCCTTGGTCCAGCTACCGTCGGCGAACATCTTCTCCAGCGCGTCGTTGACCGCCTTGCGGCCGTTCGTGTCGTCCTTCTTCATCCCGATGCCGTACTTCTCGGTGCTGAACGGCTCGCCGACCACCTTGAGCTTGCCCGCGTGCTGCGCGGCGTAGCCGGCCAGGATGACGTTGTCGGTGGTGAGGGCGTCGAGCTGGCCGCCGAGCACGCGGTCCACGCACGCCGAGTAGGTCCGCTCCTCCTGGAGTTGCACCTCCTTGGCGTACTCGGTCTTGACCTTCTGCGCCGGGGTCGAGCCGGCCACCGAGCACAGCTTCTTGCCGTTGAGCGCCTCGGGCCCGGTCAGCGCGGTGTCGTCGGCCCGGACCAGCAGGGCCTGACCGGCCACGAAGTACGGCCCCGCGAACGACACCTTCTGCTTGCGCGCGTCGGTGATCGAGTACGTGGCCACCACCATGTCCACCTGGCCCTGCTCGATGAACGCCTCCCGGTTGGCCGTCACGGTCTCCTTGAACGTGATCCCGGACGGCTCCACGCCGAGCTGCTTGGCCACGTACGTGGCGACCTCGACGTCGAACCCGGTGAAGCTCCCGTCGGGCGTGCGCAGGCCGAGCCCGGGCTGGTCGGCCTTCACGCCGATGACCAGCTTCTTCTCGGTCTTGGCCTTGTCCACGATCGAGGTGTAGCTCTCCTGGCCGCCTCCGCACCCGGTGGCGGTCACGGCGACCACGGCGAACACGGCGTAAAGGGATCTGCCGAACATGACACTCCTTAGTGGGTGAGGATCTTGGCGAGGAAGGACTGGGCGCGGTCGCTGCTCGGCGCGCCGAAGAAGGCGCTGGGGGCGCCCTGCTCGACGATCTCGCCCTCGGCCATGAAGACGACCCGGTCGGCCGCCCGGCGGGCGAAGCCCATCTCGTGGGTGACGACGACCATCGTCATGCCCTCGCGGGCCAGCGTGATCATGACATCGAGCACCTCGTTGACCATCTCGGGGTCCAGCGCCGAGGTGGGCTCGTCGAACAGGATCGCCTTCGGGTCCATCGCCAGGGCCCTGGCGATGGCCACCCGCTGCTGCTGCCCGCCCGAGAGCTGGGCCGGCACCTTGTCCGCCTGGGCGCCGATGCCGACCCGGTCGAGCAGCTCACGGGCCTTGCGCACGGCCTGCTCCTTCGGCCGCTTGAGCACGTGGACCTGCCCGAGGACGACGTTGTCCAGGACGGTCCTGTGCGCGAAGAGGTTGAAGGACTGGAACACCATGCCGACCTCGGCGCGCAGCCTGGCCAGCTCCCTGCCCTCCGACGGCAGCGGGGTTCCGTCGAGGGTGATCGTGCCGGAGTCGATGGTCTCCAGCCGGTTGATCGCCCGGCAGAGGGTGGACTTGCCCGCCCCGGACGGGCCGATGATCACGACGACCTCGCCCTGCCGGACCGTCAGGTTCACGTCCCGCAGGACGTGATGATCGCCGAATCTCTTGTTGACCTGGTCCAGGACGATCAGGTCCGACTGGGACATGCGCCACGCTCCTCGTCTCGGTCAGCGTTGGCGTAACCGTAGGAGCCGCATGTTCCGCGGAAAGGCTTGTGATCGTTTAGCTTGCTTGTGCTCGATTAGCTCAGCGGCCGGCCCAGGGGCCAGGTCAGCAGTTGGCCGGCCGGGACGGCCCGGCGGTGTTGCCGTGGACGCCGATCGTGGACATGAAGGCGCGGTCCCACTGGCCGTCACGCAGCCAGCGGCAGATCAGGCCGTTCAGGTAGTCGCGGAAGGCCGTGTCCTGCTTGCGCACGCCCATCCCGTACGGCTCGCGCCCGAACGGCTTGCGCACCAGGCGCAGTGTGTCGGGATGCTGGGCCAGCAGCCCGAGCAGGATGGTGTCGTCGGTGCTGAGCGCGTCCACCCGCCCGGAGATGAGAGCGGGGATGCAGATGCTGTAGGCGTCGACGATCTCCAGCTTAGCGGTCGGCACCTGCTCGCGCAGCCGGTCCACGGAGGTGGAGCCCTTGGCCGTGCAGACCGTCTTGCCGCCCAGGTCGGTCACCTGGTTGATGGTGGAGTCACCCATCCTGACCAGCAGGTCCTGCCCCGCGTAGTAGTACGGGTCGGTGAACGAGACCAGCTCGGCGCGGGCCGGGGTGATCGAGTAGGTGGCGATGACGAGGTCCACCACGCCCTGGGTGATGAAGTTCTCGCGCTCGCGGGAGACGGTCTCGACGAAGCGGACGTTGCGTTCGCTGCCGGTGAGGTCCTTGGCCAGCAGCCGCGCGATCTCCGCGTCGAAACCGGTGATCCGCCCGCTGGCCGGATCCTTGTAGCCGAACATCGGCTGGTCGAACTTGGTGCCCACGGTCAGCACGCCGCGCTGCTTGATCCGCGCCATCGTGGACTCCGTGGCGAAGGCGTCCGCCTCGCCGCAGCCGGTCCCGAGCACGCAGAGCAGCACCGCCGCCAGCACCACGCGCAGCCCGCGCCGCACGGGGATCCTCACCGGACGGGTCGTCGGGCCGGTCGTCGGGCCGGTCGTCGGGCCGGTCGTCGGGCCGGCCATCGGGCCGGTCGTCAGGCCGGTCGGCGGGCCGCTCATCGGACGCGGTACCGGTGCTGCGGCCGCCCGGTCTCCCCGTACTTCGGGCGGCCCTCGACCAGCCCGCGATCGGCCAGGTGCTCCAGGTAGCGGCGGGCGGTGGCCCGGCTGACGCCGACCATCCCGGCCAGCTCGTGCGCCGAGGCGTCCTCCTCGACCTCGGCCAGCGCGTCCAGGATCTTCTGCTCGGTGGCCGGCGAGATGCTCTTCGGACGGGTGCCCTGGTCGAGGTGGAGCGAGCGGAAGAGGCGGTCGATCTCCTGCTGCTCGGCGAACCGGCCGCCACCGTCGAGCTGCTCGGCGGTGGCCGCGTACCGCAGCAGGGTCTGCTCCAGCGTGCCGGCCCTGGTCGGTTTGACCAGGTAGTAGAGGGCGCCGCGCTGGATGGCCGCCCGTACGGTGGCCGACTCCTTGCGGCTGGAGACGACGATGATGTCGGCGGGCGGCTGTTCCGGCCGGCGCAGCCGGTGCGCGACCTCTAAGCCGGGCATATCCGGAAGGTGCAGATCGAGCAGGATCAGCCGGGGCGCGAAGCGGCCGGCGGCGGCCAGCGCCGCGTGGCCGGTGTGGGCGATGCCCACCACCCTGAAGCCCAGCACCCGGTTCACCTGCGCGTGCAGCGCCGCCGTGACGACCGGATCATCGTCCACGATGAGTACGGTGATGTCCCTGGGCTCAGGCATCGCCACGCTCCTCGTCCAAGCAGTAGATTCTTGCAGCTTAAGCGTGTTTTATTACAAAAGATCGACTTTTGCTCGTTCTGCTCATCCGGATCCGGCGTACGCGCCGGTTACCTCCTACTCTGTACCCGAACGGCTGGGGGGAGGGACGGACGCCCGTGCGGTGGTTGTTCGCGGTGACAGCCCTGTGGACGCTCCTGGGCCTGCTGCCACTGGCGGCACTGACGTCGTCCAGCATCTCGCTGTCCGAGGGCGCGGTGCGCGACGAGGTCAGCAACCGGGTCAGGACCACGGCGTCGGTCAGCAGGGTCGTGGTCGACCAGCAGATGAGCTCGCTCAAACAGCTCGTCACCGCCTTCGCGCAGCGCCCCGAGGTGCGCGCCTCCGTCGGCGACGCCACGCCGACGACGCTGCGCGACTGGCTGGGCCAGCTCGAACGCATGCGCGACGGCGTCAGCGGGCTCATGCTGATCTCCCCCGAGGGGAGCATGCTCGGCGCCGAACCCCCGAGCGCGCTGCCCCAGGACATCACCAGCACCGACTGGTACCGCGCGGTGCGCGACGGCCGCCAGGCCCACGTCTCCCAGGCGTACACGCCCACGATGGGCGACGTGTCCAGGGCGGTCGCCGTGGCCGCGCCGATCATGAGCGCCGACGGCGTGCGCATGTTCGGCATGCTCGCCATCGTCTACAGCCTGGACGCGATCAAGGCGTTCGCCGAGGAGGCCGCCAACGCCCAGGACATCCGGCTGCTCATCACCGACAAGGCCGGCGTGCTCGTCGCCGACCCCGGCAGGCAGGTGTACGCGCTCACCTCCCTGCGCGAGGACTTCCGGGTGGACGCCGCGCTGGCCGGGCAGGCGTGGAGCGGCATGTACCGCGGCATCGACGGCATGGTCATGTCGGCCTCCGAGCCCATCCCGAGCATCGGCTGGACGGTCACCGCCGAGGTCTCCGCCTCCGAGGCGCTGGCTTCGGCCGACAAGCTGCGCACGAACGTGCTCACCGTCGCCGCCCTGCTCGCCCTGCTCATCCTCATCGGCCTCGGCCTGCAGATCCACTCCACCCGCGGCCGCCGCCGGGCCCAGGCCACGCTGGCCAGGTACGCCGCCGAACTGGCCTCCGCCAGGGACGACGCGCTCAGCGCCTCCAACGCCAAGTCCGAGTTCGTGGCCAAGATCAGCCACGAGATCCGCACCCCGATCAACGGCGTGCTCGGCATGAACTCCCTGCTCATGGGCACCCGGCTGGACGAGGAGCAGCGTTACTACGCCACCACCGCCCAGGAGTCGGCCAACAACGTGCTGCGCCTGCTCGACGACTTCCTCGACCTGTCCAGGATCGAGGCAGGCCACCTCCAGGTCGACGCCGTGGCCTTCGACCTGCCCCGCCTGTGCGACGAGGTCGTGGCGCCGTTCGCGCCGCACGCGTACGAGCAGGGGCTCTGGCTCACGCTCCGGCTCGACGAGAACGTCCCGAGCCAGGTGTCGGGCGACCCCGCCCGGCTGCGCCAGGTGCTCACCAACCTCGTCGGCAACGCGCTCAAGTTCACCTTCCAGGGCGGCGTGGACCTGCGGGTCACCCTCGACGAGGGCGAGCCGGGCCAGGAACGGGTGACGCTCAGGTTCGCCGTCGCCGACACCGGGATCGGGGTCGGCCCCAACGACCGTGAGCGGGTCTTCGGCGTCTTCCGCCAGGTGGACTCGCCGATCACGCGCAGGACCGGCGGCAGCGGCCTGGGCCTGGCCATCAGCCGGCAGCTCGTCGAGCTCATGGGCGGCAGCATCGGGCTGGACAGTGTCGAGGGCGTGGGCAGCCGCTTCTGGGCCACGCTGCCGGTCGACGTCGTGACCTGGGCCGAGCCCGGGGCGCACACCCTGGAGGGGCGGCGCGCGCTCGTCGCCGACTCGCGGCCCGAGGACCGTACGCTGGCCGCGCGCTACCTGGCCCAGGCCGGGGCCGAGGTCGAGGAGACCAGGGACCAGGAGCAGGCCCTGGCCCGCCTGCGGTCGGCCGCCGCGGCGGAGGAGCCGTACGAGCTGGTGGTCGTCGCCCTCGACCTGGGCACGACCCCGGGCCTGACACCGGCGGCTCCGCCCGCGATCACGTCGGCCACCGCGCCGAGCACGTCACCGGAGCCTTCACCGGGCAATGCGCTCGCCACCACGCCGGATGCCGCACCGGGTAACGGGCTGGCCACCGCGCCGGGCGCCGAGCGAGGCGCGTCGCTGAGGACCGCGCCGGGCACCTCACCTGACGCCGCACCGAGCACTTCGCCGGGCGGCTCGTCGAGTCACCCACTGGGCGCTTCGCCGGGGGCGGCCCCGGGCGCGCCGCGCTCGCTCGCCCACGCCATCCTCACCGACCCGCTGCTCCAGGCCACCAGCGTCATCGTGGTCGTCACCCCAGGCCGCTCCGGCTTCGCCTGGCCGGCGCCGGCCGGCGGGCGGGCCGTGCAGTCGATCACCCGGCCGCTGAGCCGCCGCCGCCTGGTCGCCGCCGTGGAGAACGCCCTGGGCACCGCCGAGTCCCCCGGCGACCACCCGGCCGGCCAGAACGGCAGCCCGGCCGCCGCCGCGCGGATCCTCGTGGCCGAGGACGACGAGGTGAGCCGCCAGGTGGCGATGCTCGTCCTCGGCCAGGCCGGTCACGAGGTCGAGGTGGTCGACGACGGCGCCCAGGCCGTGCGGGCCGTGCTCGAAGGCGGCTACGACCTGGTGTTCATGGACTGCCAGCTGCCCGTGCTCGACGGCCTGGCCGCCACCGAGGAGATCAGGGGCCGCGAGGAGGTTCACACGCCGATCATCGCGATGACCGCCGCCGCCATGCCCGACGACCGGATCCGCTGTCTCGAAGCCGGCATGGACGACCACCTGGCCAAGCCCGTGGACTGGCCGCGCGTGCTGGCCCGCATCCCGGAGTGGACGGCCTCGGCCGGGCTCCCGCCCGAGCTGGCCGGGCTGTCCCAGGAGGCGCTGGCGGACGTGGCGCGGGCCTACCTCGCCACCGCCACACGTACGTTCGACGAGCTCAGGCAGGCCGTACGCGACGGCGACCGCCCGGCCGCCACGGCGCTCGCCCACCGGCTCAGGGGCGCCTGCGCCACGGTCGGCGCGGTCAGGGAGGCGGAGCTGTGCCGGCGCGTCGAGGACCTGTCCGCGTCGGGGGCCGCCGTGGACGAGGACCTGCTGGAGGAGCTGGGCGGCCTGCTCAGCGACGTCCCCGAATGGATGAGCGCGGCCCACTCCTGAGCCGGGGCGTCCGGGTTACGGTTTTCCGCCATCGAGGTCGGCGGGTCGCCCCCATGGTTCCCGCCGCCGCGGGCTCCTAGCGTGGGGCGGCGTGATCAGTATGCGCGGTTTGACCAAACGGTACGGCGACCGTCTCGCCGTGGACGACCTGTCCCTCGACCTGAGGCCGGGCACGGTGACCGGCTTCCTCGGCCCGAACGGTGCTGGGAAGTCGACCACGATGCGCCTCGTCCTCGGCCTCGACCGGCCCAGCGCCGGCACCGCGCTCGTCGGCGGAGTCCCGTACCACCGGATCAGGAACCCCCTGCGCACGGTCGGCGCGCTGCTCGACGCGCGCGCCGTGCACCCCGGCCGCAGCGGCCACGCCCACCTGGTGGCGCTGGCCCGCAGCAACGGGATCGCGCGGCGGCGGGTCGGCGAGGTGCTGGAGACCGTGGGCCTGGCCGGCGCGGCGCGCAAGCGGGCCGGGACGCTGTCCCTGGGCATGAGCCAGCGCCTCGGGATCGCCGCGGCGCTGCTGGGCGACCCCGAAGTGCTGATGTTCGACGAACCCGTCAACGGGCTCGACCCGGACGGCGTGCGGTGGGTGCGCGGGCTCATGCGGTCGCTGGCGGAAGAGGGCCGCACGGTGTTCGTCTCCAGCCACCTGATGAGCGAGATGCAGCTCACCGCCGACCACCTCGTGGTGATCGGCAGGGGGCGGCTCATCGCGGACGCGCCGCTGGCCGACGTCATCGCGGGCAGCTCGCTGACGGCCGTGCTGGTCCGCACCCCGCACGCGGACGCCCTCGCCGCCCGGCTGCGCGCCGCCGGGATCGCGGTGGACCGGTTCGGCGAGAACGAACTGGAGGCCACCGGCGCCCCCGTCGAACGCGTCGGCGACCTGGCCCACGAGGCCGGCATCCGCTTGCACGAACTGCGCACCAGACAGGCGTCCCTGGAACAGGCCTACCAGGAGCTGACCTCGGACAGCGTCGAGTACGGAGCGGGCCGATGAGCGCACAGGCGCGGACGTTGTGGCAGGTGGCCGGGGCCGAGTGGGGGAAGTTGTGGTCGGTCAGGTCCACCTGGTGGTGCCTGGCCGGCGCGCTCGCGCTCACCGTGCTGACCGCCGTCACACTGGGCGGCTCCACCGTCACCGACGCCCTGCGCGACGGCGTGGCGGGCGTGCGCGTCACGGCCAGCGAGCCCGTGGTCTCGGCCACGTCGTTCGTCCAGTTCGCCCTGGTGGCCCTGGCCATGCTGACGATCACCGCCGAGTACGCCTGCGGCGGCATCCGCGTCACGCTGCAGGCCACGCCCGTGCGCGGCATGGTGCTGGCGGCCAAGGCGCTGGTGGTCGCCCCCGTCATGTTCGTGGCCGGAGTCCTGTCCGGGGCGGTGGCGACGGCGGCGGTGTACCTGCTGCTGTCCATCGACGTGTTCGGCGGCCTGGTCGTGCTGCCGGCCGCCGACGTCGCGCTCGACCTGCTGGGCACCGGCGTCTTCTACGCCTTCGTGTCGGTGCTGACCCTGGGCGTCGGCGCGGCCGTGCGCAGCGCGGCGGGCACCCTGACCGTGGTGTTCATGCTGCTCATGGGCCTGCCGCTGATGCTGCTGATGACCGGGAGCCAGGAGGCGGCGGACATCTCGATGCGCCTGCCGATGTTCGCCGGGCTGGCGTTCATGGGCAGCATCGACAATCCGACCGGCGGGCCGATCCCGTACCCGGCGGGGGAGGGGCTGGCATGGCTGGTGGTCTGGACGTCGGCGGCGTTGGTGGCGGGCCTGGTCGTGATGCGCCGCCGCGACGCCTAGACTTCACGCCCGTGTGGGGCGGCCGGATCGTGCGGACGGCGGCCGGGGTCCTTCTCGGGACGGTTCTCGGCCTCGCCGAGCTGGCCTTCCTGTGCGTGGCGGCCCCCGCGTCCCTCGTGCCCGCGCTGCGTCCCGCCCTCGCCCGCGTACGCGCCCGCCTCACCGCCCTGGAACGCGCCCGCCTGTCCCGCTGGCTCGACCTGGACCAGGAGAGGGGCACGCGGGACGGCGGGTACACGTTCCTGGCCGCCCGCGCCGCCCTGTCCCTCCTCGGCGGGTACGTCTGCGCGTCCACCCTGTTCCTGGCCTGCCTGCTCACAGCCGGCGGCGCCTGGGACCTGATCACGGACAGGATGGAGCCCGTCCCGCTCAACCTGCCCGGCGTCAAGCTCGTGACCGGCAGCGGCATCCTCGGCCTCACCTTGGGAGCGGTCCTGCTGGCCGTGCTCGTCCTCATGGTCATGGCCCTGGCGGCACTGGAGCGCCGCCTGGCCGCCCGCTTCCTCGGCCCCGGCAGCCAGGAGCTCATGCGCAGGCGCATCGCCGAGCTGACCGCCACCCGTACCGGCATCGTCAGGGCCGTGGACGACGAGCGCCGCAGGATCGAGCGCGACCTGCACGACGGCGTGCAGCAGCGCGGCGTGGCCCTGGCCATGCTGCTCGGCCGCGCCCGCCACAGCGCCGCCCCCGACAGGACCGCCGAGCTGGTCGACCAGGCCTACACCGAGGCCCGCCGGCTCCTCGACGAGCTGCGCAGCGTGGCCTGGCGCGTCTACCCGACCGCGCTCGACGAGCTCGGCCTGCGCGCCGCGCTGGCCGGCGTGGCCGAACGCTCGGACGTCCCCGTCACCGTGCACCACGGGCTGACCGGCCGACTCGCCTCCGAGGTCGAGACGGCCCTGTACTTCGTCGCCCGCGAGGCCATCACCAACGCGGTCAAGCACGCCGGCGCGCATGACATCCTGGTGGTCCTGAGCGAGGACGAGCGGACGGTGAGCGTGGCGATCTCCGACGACGGCGCGGGCGGCGCCGACGCCTCGGGCGGCGGGCTGTCCGGCCTGGCCAGGCGCGTGCTGGCGCTCGACGGGACGTTCACCTTGGACAGCCCGCCCGGCGGCCCCACGCGGATCGCCGCGACCCTGCCGAAGGCGCCGCCGTGCGGGTGATCCTGGCCGACGACTCGGTGCTGCTGCGCGAGGGCCTGACCCGGCTGCTCGACGACGCCGGGCACGAGGTGGTCGCCGCCGTCGGCGACGCCCCCGCCCTGCTCGACGCCGTCGACCGGCACCGTCCCGACGTGGCCGTGATCGACGTACGCATGCCGCCCACCCACAAGGACGAGGGGCTGCGGGCGGCGCTGGAGATCCGCGAGCGGCTGCCGGACGTCGGCGTGCTCGTCCTGTCGCAGTACGTCGAGCCGCACTACGCCGCCAGGCTCCTCGCCGAATCCACAGAAGGGCTCGGCTACCTGCTCAAGGACCGGGTCTCCGAGGTCGGCGAGTTCCTCGGCGCGCTGGAGCGGGTCCGCGCCGGCTGCACGGCGTTCGACCCCGAGGTGGTGCGCCAGTTGCTGGCCCGCACCACCCGCGCCGACCCGCTGAGCCGGCTCAGCCCCCGCGAGGGAGAGGTGCTGCGGCTGCTGGCCCAGGGGTTCGTCAACGCCGCCGTCGCCGAACGCCTGCACGTCTCGCTCAGCACGGTCGAGAAGCACGTCAACGCGATCATGGAGAAGCTCGACCTGCCCCGCGCCCCGGGCTACAGCCGCCGCGTGCTGGCGATCCTGCGCTACCTGGAGACCTGAACGACCCCCTTCCCCGGCACGTCACGGATTGCCCGTCATGCCGCCGGGTAAGGGAGGACACTTGATCCGCACGACAAAGGGGGAAGGACCGCGAAATGACCGTCATGCTCTCCGACGGCCGCCCGATGCCACGCCTGGGGCTGGGCACCTATCCCATGCGCGGCGAGGCGGCCCGCCAGGCGGTGATCCACGCGATCTCGCTGGGCTACCGCCTGATCGACACCGCCGCCATCTACGGCAACGAGGCCGAGGTGGGCGCCGGCGTCGCGGACTCGTCCGTGGCCCGCGACGAGCTGTTCGTCACCACGAAGCTGCGCGGCTCCCACCACGGCTACGACGCGGCCATGCGCGGCTTCGAGGAGAGCCGGGCCCGCCTCGGCCTCGACTACGTGGACCTCTTCCTCATCCACTGGCCGCTGCCCAGCCGCGACCTCTACACCGACACCTGGCGGGCCTTCATCCACCTGCGCGACCAGGGCCTCGCACGCTCGATCGGCGTCTCCAACTTCACGCCCGCGCAGATCCGCCGGCTGTCCGACGAGACGGGCGTCCTGCCGGTCGTCAACCAGATCGAGATGCATCCCGGCTTTCCCCAGCACGAGCTGCGCGCCTTCCACGCCGAGCACGGCATCGTGACCGAGTCGTGGAGCCCGCTCGGCGCCCGGAGCAAACTGCTCGACGACCCCGCTGTCACCGACCTGGCGCTCGCCCACGGCCGTACGCCGGCCCAGGTGGTGCTGCGCTGGCACGTACAGGCGGGCGCGGTGCCCATCCCGAAGTCGGGCGATCCCGAACGGATGCGGCAGAACTTCGAGGTGTTCGACTTCAGCCTGTCCCCGGAGGAGACGGCCCGCCTCGACGCCATCGACGGCGGCCGCCTCGGCGCCGACCCCGACCACCACGTCGAACTCTGACCGGCCCGCCCGGTCTCCTTGGGAGGGTGGAGTTCGCCGGGCGAGGCCGCCGGGCGCACGCTCAGCCGCTCGTGGTCCGGTGTGTCTCCTGCGCCTTCGCGCTCCCGTCTTCCGTCGCCGGGGTGGGCAGGGCCGGGCGGCGGGTGGCGACGAGGACGATGAGGGCGGCCAGCAGCAGCCAGGCCGAGGTCATGACGATCAGCCAGGTCCAGCCCGCGTGCCCGTACACGACGGCGCCGGCCGTGCCGCCCGCGCCGCTGCCCAGGTAGTAGCAGAGGGTGTAGAGGCCGGCGGCCCTGCCCCTGGCGGGCGGGGGCGCGTCGGCGGTGACCCAGGCGTTGGCGATGGCGTGGGCGGCGAAGAACCCGGCGGTCAGCACGGCGAACCCGGCCACCACCACGGGCAGCGACGCCGACACGGTCAGCACGGAGCCCGCCGTCGTGACGGCCAGTGCGGTGACCAGCGCCGGCGTCCGGCCCAGTCGTGCCGTCAGGCGTCCGGCGGCGGCCGAGGAGGCGGTGCCCATGGCGTACGACAGGAAGACCAGGGAGGCGGCGGCCGGGGCCAGCGACAGGGGCGGCGCGGCCAGCCGGAACCCGGCCGCGTTGTACAGCGCCACGAACGCCCCCATACCCAGCGCCCCCACCATCACCGGCACCACCAGCCCCACCCGCCCCAAGCCTCCGTGGTCCGCCCGCGTCCTGGCATCGGCCCGTGCTCCACCGGCCGCTCGCGTTGCGGCGCCCGCGTGGGGTGCCGTGCGCGTGTCCCCGGTGGAGACGGGCCGGGATGTGGACGTACGGGGGTCGCGGGGCAGGGTGGCGGCGGTGAAGAGGGCGCAGGCCAGGGCGACGGCCGCCACCGAGGCGAGGGCCCCGTGCCAGCCCAGGGGTTCGGCGGCGAAGCCGGCCCCGAGGCGGCCGAGCATGCCGCCGACCGAGTTGCCGGCGATCATCGCCCCGACCGCCCCGGCCAGCCGCGCCGTGCCGAGCGTGTCCGCCAGGTACGCCGCCGCCACCCCCGCGAACCCGGCGATGGCCACCCCCTGCACCGCCCGCATCCCCAGCAGCACGGGGAAGGATGGCGCCAGCGGCAGCAGCAGCCCGATGACCGCCGACAGCACCACCGACCAGACGATCACCCGCCGCCGCCCCACCGCCCCGGCGAACCAGGCCAGCGGCAGCACCGCCACGGCGAGCGAGGCGGTGGCCACCCCGATGGCCAGGGAGGCGGTGCCGGGATCCAGCCGGTACGCGGCGGCGAGCTGCGGAAGGACGGGCTGCGGCGCGTACAGCAGGGCGAACGACGACAGCCCGGTCGCCGCCACGGCCACGCTGACTCGCCGCGTCCCGGCGGCGGAGGAGGGGACTTCGAGCACTACCACCCGACAAACGCTAAGACAGGCTAATAAATACGTCTAATACGCATATAGGCGATAATTCATGCCGTGATGGATGAATCGGATGACCGGCTGGCCGCCCACCTCGCCCCCGTGCTCGCGCTGCTGGCCGCCGTCGGCGAGACCGGCCACGTGACCCGCGCCGCCGAGCTGCTCGGCATCCCCCACCCCTCGGCCGGCCGCCGCCTGGCCGCCCTGGCGGACCTGGTCGGAGCCCCGCTCGTGCTGCCCTCCGGCCGCGGCATCCGCCTGACCAGGGCAGGACGTACGCTGGCCGCCGCCTCCACCAGGGCCCTGGCCGTCATGACCGCCGCCGCCCGCGAGGTGCGCGAGGACATCGACCCGGGCAGCGGACGCATCGTGCTCGGCTTCCTGCACCTGCTCGGCCGCACCCTCGTTCCCTCCCTCATCGGCGGCTTCCGCGAGCGCAACCCGGACATCCGGTTCAGCCTGGCGCAGGGGTCGCGGCAGGACATGCTGCGGGCGCTGCGCGAGGGCGAGATCGACCTGGTGTTCGTCGGCCCCATGCCGCTGGACGATCCCGACCTGGTCAGCCGCCCGCTCGCCGACCAGGAGATGGTGCTGACGGCGCCCGCGTCCCACCGCCTGGCCGGCCGGCGCCGGGTGCGGGCCGAGGAGCTGGCGGGGGAGGAGCTGGTGACGCTGGAACACGGGTACGGGGTGCGCCAGATCACCGACAGCCTGTGCGCGGCGGCCGGGTTCGAGCCGCGGATCGCGTTCGAGGGGCAGGAGACGGAGACCGTGCGCGGCCTGGTGGCGGCGGGGCTGGGCGTGGCCGTCCTGCCCCGCTCCGAGCAGCCGCCGGCCGGGGGCGTGGTGGAGATCCCGCTCGATCCGCCGGTGTCGCGGACGATCGGGGTGAGCTGGCCCGCCGGTGAACGGCTCACGCCGGCGGCTCGCGCGTTCCGCGACCACGTCTGCTCGGGCCTGACCGACTTCGGCCCCGGTTTCCGCCCCCACACCCCCTTCTGAACGTCCCCCGCACGAGAACGCCGCATACGCCGCCTTCCGAACGCTCGACGCCATTCCGAACGTCGTTCGGGCAGGCGCGGCTCCGCCAGACTGAGAGCCATGAATCATGACGGCGATGCGGGCGTGCCGGGCTCGCTGGCGCGGGTCCTGGCCGACGTGGCGGCCGAACGGGTGGCGCAGGACGTGCGGTTCGGCATGCAGCTGCTGCCCGACGGCACCGGCGGCGAGGGGACGGCCAAGGAGTCGGACGAGGCCAGGCGCAGCACGGACGAGGCCGCCGGAGGCGGGCGGCTGACCTGGCGGCACATCCTGGCGGAGGAGGTGCTGGAGGCGTTCGCCGAGTCCGACCCCGAGCGCCTGCGCGCGGAGCTGATCCAGGTGGCGGCGGTGGCCGTCAAGTGGACGCAGGCCCTCGACCGCCGCCCGGAAAGTTCTACAGAACCTTGACGCGGCACCCGATGGTTGTTGAACTTGGGGCATGACCGGACAGCCAGAGGTGTCCTTCGGCACCGATCCCGGCAGATACCGTCACCTCAGGCTTGAGTTCGACGGCGAGGTCGCCAGGATCGTGCTGGCGGTCGACGAGAGCGGCGGCATCGTCCCCGGGTACGACCTCAAGCTCAACTCCTACGACCTCGGGGTCGACATCGAGCTGTACGACGCCGTCCAGCGCCTGCGCTTCGAGCACCCCGAGGTCCGCGCGGTCGTCCTCACCGGCGGCCTGGAACGCGTGTTCTGCGCGGGCGCGAACATCCGCATGCTGGCCCAGTCGTCCCACCCGTGGAAGGTGAACTTCTGCAAGTTCACCAACGAGACCCGCAACGCCATCGAGGACGCCACCGCCTGCTCGGGCCAGACGTACCTGGCCGCGGTCAACGGCACCGCGGCGGGCGGCGGCTACGAGCTGGCCCTGGCCTGTGACCGGATCATCCTGGTCGACGACGGCTCCACGGCGGTGTCGCTGCCGGAGGTCCCGCTGCTCGGCGTGCTGCCCGGCACGGGCGGCCTGACCCGGCTGACCGACAAGCGCGGCGTGCGCAAGGACCTGGCCGACGTGTTCGCCACCCGCAGCGAGGGCGTGCGCGGGAAGACGGCGGTGGCCTGGCGGCTGGTGGACGAGGCGGTGCCGCGCAGCAGGTTCGAGGAGACCGTACGGGAGCGCGCGAAGGAGGCGGCCGCCCGTTCCACCCGCCCCGCCGGCGCCCCATCGGTGCCGCTGCCGCCGTTGCGCCCCGACGGCTACGCCTACTCCACGGTCACGGCGGCGCCGGAGGAGCACCAGGTCACGATCACCGTACGCGGCCCCGAAGCGGGCGACGACGGCTGGCTGCTGCGCATGACCAGGGAACTGGACGACCTGATCCTGCGCCTGCGGACGAACGAGCCGGAGCTCGGCACCTGGGTGATCAGGACCGAGGGCGACATCGACGCGGTCCTGGCCGCCGAGCCGGGCACGGACGCCTGGCCGCACGGCGAGATCAGGCACTACCTCAAGCGCACCCTCAAACGCCTCGACGTCACCAGCCGCAGCCTCATCGCGCTGATCGAGCCGGGCGGCTGCTTCGCCGGCCCGCTGCTGGAGCTGGCCCTGGCCTGCGACCGCCAGTACATGCTGGACGACCCGGAGCGGCCGGCCGAGATCGAGCTCTCGCCCGCCAACTTCGGCGGCTACCCGATGGGCAACGGCCTGTCGCGGCTGGCCGCCCGCTTCCACGCCGAGCCCGGCCGGGTGGCCGGGCTGGAGAAGGAGACGGGCCGGCGCCTCGGCCCGGCCGAGGCGCTGGAGCTGGGGCTGGTGACGTTCGCGCCCGACGACCTCGACTGGGACGACGAGGTACGCCTGGCGCTGGAGGAACGCGCCGCGCTCAGCCCCGACGCGCTCACCGGCATGGAGGCCAGCCTGCGCTTCGCCGGCCCCGAGACCATGGAGACCAAGATCTTCGCCCGCCTGGCCGCCTGGCAGAACTGGATCTTCACCCGCCCGAACGCCTCGGGCCCCGAGGGCGCCCTGCGCAGCTACGGCACCGGCCGGCGTCCCGTCTACGACCGCGAGCGAGCATGACCAGCCACCGGAGGCGAGCATGGGCATCGACTACACCGAGCGGATCCCGAACAACGTCGACCTGGCCGAGGACCGGCGGCTGAAGCGCGCGCTGGAGTCGTGGCAGCCGCGGTTCCTGCAGTGGTGGGCGGAGATGGGCCCGGCGCTGCCCACCCAGGACGTCTACCTGCGCACCGCCGTCGCCGTCGGCCGTGAGGGCTGGGCGCACTTCGACCACGTGCCGCTGCCCGAATACCGCTGGGGCATCTTCCTGGCCGAGCGCGACGCCGACCGGCGCATCGCCTTCGGCCAGCACAAGGGGCAGCCGGTCTGGCAGCAGGTGCCCGGCGAGTACCGTGCCGACCTGCAGCGGCTCATCGTCATCCAGGGCGACACCGAGCCGGCCAGCGTCGAGCAGCAGCGCCGGCTCGGGCTGAGCGCCCCTTCCCTGTACGACCTGCGCAACCTCTTCCAGGTCAACGTGGAGGAGGGCCGGCACCTGTGGGCCATGGTCTACCTGCTGCACGCCTACTTCGGCCGGTCGGGCCGGGACGAGGCCGAGGCGCTGCTGCTGCGCAACTCGGGCAGCGAGGACTCGCCGCGCATCCTGGGCGCCTTCAACGAGGAGACGCCTGACTGGCTGTCGTTCTTCATGTTCACGTACTTCACCGACCGCGACGGCAAGTACCAGCTCGGCACGCTCAAGGAGTCGGCGTTCGACCCGCTCGGCCGGACGTGCGAGTTCATGCTCAAGGAGGAGGCCCACCACATGTTCGTGGGCACGACGGGCGTGGACCGGGTGGTGGAGCGGACGGCGCAGTTGATGCGCGAGCACGACGACGACGATGTCCGGAAATATGGCGGCATCCCGTTGAACGTCATCCAGAAGTACATCAACTTCCACTACAGCGTGAGCCTCGACCTGTTCGGCGGAGAGACCTCCACCAACGTGGCGAACTACTACACGGCCGGGCTGAAGGGCCGCTGGCAGGAGGAGCGCCGCAAGGACGACCACCTGCTCACCGAGGCCGTCGCCGTCGTGCCGCGGATCGAGGACGGCCGCCTGGCCGAGGCCCGGCTGCCCGCGCTGACGGCGCTCAACGCCGACCTGCGCGGCGAGTACGTGGCCGACTGCGTCACCGGCGTGAACCGGTGGAACCGCATCCTCGGCTCCCACGGCCTCGGCCCCGTCCTCCACCTGCCGCACGTGGGCTTCAACCGCAAGGTGGGCACGTTCGCCGGCCACCACGTCTCCCCGGACGGGCGGGTGCTGGCTCAGCACGAGTGGGAGGCGGCGGCCGGCCGCTGGTTGCCGACGGCCGAGGACAAGACGCACGTGCTGTCGCTGATGCGGCCCGTCTACGAGCCGGGGAAGATCGCCGCCTGGGTCGCGCCGCCGCGCTCGGGCATCGACGGCCGGCCCTTCGACTACGAGTACGTGCACCTTTGAGCTCTACACGTCATTGACGGCTCACCGATCCTGTGTAGAAGATTCAGTCACGATCGCCCGCCTGCGGATGGGGACGGCCAATGACGTCCGAATCGTTCAACGCCAGCGTCTTTCTCACCGACCGCCAGGTCGAGGCCGGCCGGGGCGACCACGTCGCCGTCGCCGGTCCGGCGGGCACGCTGACCTACGCCCAGCTCGCCACCCGCACCGCCGAGCTGGCCACCGGGCTGGCCCGCCTGGGGGTCAGGCCAGAGGAACGGGTCCTGCTCGTCATGTCCGACCGGCCGGAGACCGTGATCACGATCCTGGCCGTGATGCGGATGGGCGCGGTCGCGGTGCCGGTGTCCACCATGTACAACGGGACCGAGCTGGGCGCGCTCATCGGGGACGCGCGGGCCAGGACGGTCGTGGCCACGCCGGAGTTCGAGCCGGTCGTCCGCGCCGCCCTGACCCAGGCCCCCGAGGTGACCACCCTCATCCTCACAGGGGAGTCCGGCGAGGGTGGCGACCTCGACCTGTCCTGGGACGACGTGCTGGCCTCGGGCCGGCCGGTCACCCCCGCCTACGACACCTGGCGCGATTCACCCGCCCTGTGGCTCTACACCTCCGGCACCACCGGCGCCCCCAAGGCCGCCATGCACCGGCACGGCGCGATCAGGGACGTCTACGAGACCTACGGCCGCCAGGTGCTCGGCATCCGCCCGGACGACCGGTGCCTGTCGGTGGCGCGGCTGTTCTTCGCCTACGGCATCGGCAACTCCATGTTCTTCCCCCTGGCCGCCGGCGCCACCGCCGTGCTCGACCCGGCCCGCCCCACTCCGGCCGGCGTGGCCGCCCAGGTGGTGGCCGAGCGGCCCACGCTGTTCTTCGCCGGCCCCACCTTCTACGCCGCGCTGCTCGCCGCCGGTCTGCCCGCCGACACCTTCGCCTCCGTACGGCTCGGCGTCTCGGCGGGGGAGGCACTGCCCGCCGAGATCCTGCGCCGCTTCACCGGCCGCTTCGGCGTGGAGATCATCGACGGGCTCGGCTCCACCGAGGCGCTGCACATCTTCATCTCCAACACGCCGGGCCAGGTGCGGCCGGGCACCTCGGGAACGGTCGTGCCCGGCTACGAGGCCAGGCTGCTCGACGACCACGGCGCGCCCGTCGAGGACGGCAAACCCGGCCATCTGTTCGTCCGCGGCGACTCGATCGCCACCGGCTACTGGTGCCGCACGGCCACCACCCGCCAGGTCTTCCAGGGCGAGTGGCTGCGTACCGGCGACACCTACGTCCGCGAGCAGGACGGCTCCTACCGCTGCCTCGGCCGTTCCAACGACATGATCAAGGCGGGCGGGATCTGGGTGTCGCCGATGGAGGTCGAGGACCGGCTGCTGCGGCACGAATCGGTCGGCGAGTGCGCGGTCGTGGCCTACATCGACGGCGAGGGCCTGGAGAAGCCGGTGGCCTGCGTGGTGCCCGCCCCCGGCCGCCAGGTGGACGCCGGCGAGCTCATCGGCTTCTGCCGCGACGGGCTGGCCGCGTTCAAACGGCCGCGCGAGGTGCTGGTGCTGGACGAGCTGCCCAAGACGGCGACCGGCAAGATCCAGCGCGTGGTGGTCCGCCGCATCGCCGCCGACCTCCTGGGCAAGCAGTAGGCGGCCGAGTGGCGGCGCGAGAGCCAGGCGGCTGAGCGGCCGTCAGGCCGGTCAGGCGGCGGCTCGCGTCCGGTAGACGGTGATGGCGAACGGCCGCGGTGAGGAGGCGTAGACCTGCTCGCTCAGCCGCGCCAGCGACCCGTGCGCGTCCAGAAAGCCGTGCAGCCGATCCGACTCAGGCCACGGATGGACCGCCACCAGCACCCCGCCGGGCGCGAGCAGCTCGCTGAGCCGGGACGAGGCCAGCCGCAGCCGCTCCTCGCGCCCCAGGTAGTAAAGCGTCTCGGAACAGAACACCAGGTCGAAGCGGTCACCCGGCCGGTGGCTGAGCAGGTCGGCGCGGACGAAGCGCACGTGCCCGTTCTGCGGCACGCGCGCCCGCGCCCGCGTCAGCGCCCGCTCCGAGAGGTCCACCCCGACGATCTCCGCCTCCGGGTACGCCGCCGCCAGCGCGAGCGTGAACACCCCCTCGCTGCACCCGACCTCGATGATCCGCCGGTACGGCCCCGGAGGCAGGTGCTTGAGCGTGACCAGGTACTTCTGCTGCTCGTAGTCGTCGGTCGCGAGCCGCCACGGGTCGGGGACCCGGTGCCGCCAGTCGAAGTAGCGGCGCAGGACCAGCCCCTGCCCCTTCGCCGACAGCAGGGACAGCGCGCGGAAGAGCGCGCGGTGCATGAGCTCGGGCAGGCGTGGCATGCGGCCCCTCCCGGTCGGGACGCACGGAGACGTCCCGGGGCTTCTAGGTGAAGTCGTCGCCGAGAGGGGATGCCCGCTATCAGATCGGATAACGCCTGGTCAGAGGTATGGCATGAGCATTTTTCAGGACATCGACTCACGGAGTTCGCGTTTGAGCACCTTGCCGGAGGCGTTCTTCGGCAGCGCGTCCACGAACACCACCCGCTTGGGCGTCTTGAACGGCGCCAGCCGCCCGCGCAGGAACCCGGTCAGCTCCCCGGCCGTCAGCCCCGCGCCCTCCCGCAGCACCACGGCGGCCGTGACCGCCTCGATCCACTTCTCGTCCGGCACCCCGAACACCGCCGCCTCCGCCACGGCCGGATGCTGGTAGATGGCCTCCTCCACCTCGCGGCTGGCCACGTTCTCGCCACCCGACTTGATCATGTCCTTCTTCCTGTCCACCACCGACAGGTAGCCGTCGCCGTCCATGACGCCCAGGTCACCGCTGTGGAACCAGCCGCCGCGGAACGCCTCCGCCGTCTTGTCCGGGTCGTTCCAGTAGCCGAGCATCGCGTGCGGGCTGCGGTGCACGATCTCGCCCACCACGCCGGGCGGCACCGGCCGGTCCTGGTCGTCCACGATCCGCGTCTCGACGTTCAGCGCGGGGCGCCCGGCCGAGCCGAGCCGGGTCAGCTGCTCGTCCGGGCCGAGGATGGTGGCGACGGGCGCCATCTCCGTCTGGCCGTAGAAGTTGAACAGGCGCACGTCCGGCAGCCGCGCGGCGATCTCCTTCAGCACCTCCACCGGCATGATCGAGGCGCCGTAGTAGCCCTTGCGCAGCGACGACAGGTCCCTGCGGTCGAAGTCGGGGTGGCGCAGCAGCGAGATCCAGACCGTGGGCGGGCAGAACAGCTTCGTGGCGCGCTCGCCCTCGATCGTGGCCAGGATGGCCGCCGGGCTCGCCCCCGGCAGCACGATGTTGGTCGCGCCGAGATAGACGCCGGGCGTCAGGAAGCAGTGCAGCTGCGCGCAGTGGTAGAGGGGCAGGGCGTGCACCTCGACGTCGTCGTGGCTCATCTCGCCGTCGATCACGCAGGTGACGTACTGGGCGATCAGGCTGCGGCTGGACAGCGTGGCGCCCTTCGGCCGGGACTCGGTGCCGCTGGTGTACATGAGCTGGATCGGCTCGTCGTCGCCGATCTCCACTCTCACCTCCGTCGCGTCGTCGTGCGCCGACCACGCGCTGAACGGCTCCCAGCCGTCGGCGCCCGCGCCGATCACGCCGCGCACCCGTACCTCGCCGGTGACCGCCGCGGCCGCCACCGGCAGCAGCGCGTCCTCCACCAGCATCCCGCTCGCCCCGGAATGCTCAAGGATGTAGGCCACCTCCTCGGCCCCCAGCATGAAGTTGACCGGCACGGAGATGGCCCCCAGCCGCGCCAGCGCGAAGTACGCCACCACGAACGCGTGGTTGTTGTGACTCAGCACGGCGAACCTGTCGCCTTTGCCCACGCCTCTCGCGGCCAGCGCGTTGGCCGTCCTGTTCACCATGGAGTCGAGGTCGGCGTAGCTCTGCCGCAGGTCGCCGTAGACGACGGCGGTCTTGGCGGGGTAGCGGGCGGCCGAGCGCCGCAGGAGGTCACTGATGGCGTGCTGACGTGTCATCAAGGCACCCTTCGTCCACAGAACGACGTTCGGGCGATCTTAACCCGCGGCCCGCGTCAGTCCAGAGGGTCGCAGGGGATCGCCTCGTAGTGATCGAGCAGCCGCCGCGCGAGGCCGTCGTCGTGACGCAGCGGCAGGCCGTCCGCCTGCCCGACCGGCGTCACCCCCCAGGAGTTGCAGAGGAAGACGAGGTCGAAGGCGGTCAGATCGGCCACCTTGAGCGGGCGCCGCTCCTGCGGCACGTCCATGCGCTCCAGCAGCCGCATCGTGATGCCGTACAACATCGGCGCGTCCGGCCAGACCAGCCGGCCGTCCGCGAAGCCGCCCAGGTTCGTGATCGAGCCCTCGCTGATCAGCCCGTCGGCGGTGGTCAGCAGCGCCTCGCCGAACCCGCCGCGGGCCGCCATGCGGTTGATGTGGGCCTGCTGGAAGCCGCCCGCCTGCTTGATGTGCGGCAGGTAACGCTGGTAGACCACCGACCTGACGCTCAGGGGCCCGGCGAGCGGCCCGTGGGGCGGGCCGGAACTGGCCACGACGTGCGGGGGGTCGCCGTCCAGCACGTAGACGCGGACGCTCGCGTCCCGTACGCCGCCGTCCAGCACGGCACGGATGGAGGCGAGCACCGCCGCCCGGTCGATCCCGCCGCCGAACAGCTCGCGCGAGGCCGCGTCGAGCCGGTCGAGGTGCAGGTCCACGCCGCGCACCCGGCGCTCCCTGACCTGCATGGCGGTGAAGTGGCCGTAGCGGGCCTCCAGCAGCAGGCGCGCCTCGGCGCCCACGAGCTGCCCGTCGACAGCGGTGCGTCCGTTCATGACGATCTACTCTACGGACCGCCCCGCGGATCACCGCACCGGGCGTTCAGGTGCTCTCCGCGCGCATCACCGTGTACGGGGCCAGCTCGCCCAGCCCGCGCACCGACAGCCGGTTGACCTCGCGCAGCCGGAAGGCCCGATCGCCCTCCAGCTCTTCGGCCAGCTGCGGATCGGCCAGGATCGTTCCCGGCAGGGACAACGCGGTCAGCCGGCTGGCCAGATTGACCGTGGTGCCGAACACGTCGCCCATCCGCCAGATCACCGGCCCCGAGGCCAGCCCCACCCGCAGCTCGGGCATGTCCTTGCCGCGCGCGTGCGTCTCCACCAGCCGCAGCGCGATCTCGGCGGCCACGTGCGCCTTGTCGGAGACGAACAGCACGGAGTCGCCCAGCGTCTTGACCACCCGGCCGCCGGAGGAGGTGACGATGTCGGCCGAGCGCCCCTCGAACCTGTCGATCAGCCGCGCCAGCTCGCCGCCGGTGATCTGCCTGCTCAGCCGGGTGAACGCGACCAGGTCGGCGAACCCGACCGCCAGGCGTACGGCGCTCATGTCCTGGACGGCGATGCGCCCGGCCGCGGCGGCGAGCTGGCGCTGCCAGGCGTAGACCAGCAGCCGCGCCAGGTCGGGCACCACCAGCTCGGCCCGCCTGCGCCAGGCCCGCGGCCGCTCCGCCAGGGGCACGCCGGCCTGGTCGAGCTCCTCCACGCCCAGCTCGGCGTGCGACTCGGCCAGCCGGGTCGTGGCCCGGCCCAGAGAGCGCGCCAGGAGCAGCACGTGCTCCTCGTCGTAGACGCCCGAGGCCACCATGCCGACGAGCGTCCTGAGCGCCTCGACGTCGGAGTCGGTGAACTCGACCGCCTCGTCCGGCACATTGGGGAAGCCCAGGGCGCGCCAGAAGCGCCGCGCCCGATAGACCGGCACCCCCGCCATGTCGGCGACCTGGTGACTGGTGTATCGGCGCGGCTCACGCAGGAAGGCTTCGGTGAGCCCGCTCATGAGCCCGTTCATCAGCCCATCAGCCGGCCCGCCCGCCGGTCCTTCCGTCGGTCCGCCGCCCAGCCCCCCGGCCGGCTCGTCCCCGTGCACCGCCGCCACCTCGGCAAGATAACACCCTGTGGGCCAGATCACTCCAGCAAGGCCCGCAAGGCACCTCTTTCTCTTTCCTGGACGTACCCGGCGTAGTAGTCGTACATCGCTTTTCTCGACAATCGGGCGGCGAGCGGTCCGTCGCCGGCACGCATGGCCGCCATCACCTCCTCGTGATTCCCGATGCTGCGCCGCATCAGGGCCTGCCGGTCCGGCTCGTCCGCGATCCGGCCGGCGATCAGCTTCAGCACGATCGAGCGCACCACGTCGGTGCAGATCTCGATCAGCTTGTTGCCGCTCGCGCGCACGACGACGTCGTGGAAGGCCAGGTCGGCCGCCCCGAAGGCGTCCGCGCCCTCGTCACCGGCTTCCCCCGCGTCCAGTGCCCCGCGCATCGCCGCGACCGCCGCGTCCATCTCGGCCAGCTGCTCCTCGGTGCGCAGGCGCGCCGCCAGCAGGATGGCCGCGGAGTCCAGCACCATCCTGAACTGCACCAGCTCGGCCAGCGACAGCTCCTCCACCCGGGCGAGCGTGGTCATCGACTTGTGTAGTGCGGCGGGCGTGAACGGCAGCACCTCCGCGCCGTTGGGGTCGCCCGGCCGCGAGCGCACCAGGCCGCGCGCCTGCAGCACCCGCAGCGCCTCGCGTACGGTCGAGCGGCTGACGGAGAACTGCACCATCAGCTCGCGCTCGCTCGGCAGCCGCCCGCCCGGTGTCAGAGCCCCGCTCTCGATGGCCTCCTCGACCTGCTCCACGACCCGCTCGTAAGCGCGCACGGCACGCACCGGCTCGAAGCGCGGTCCACCCATGCAAGCCCCCTTGACCCGAGCCGCCACCGACTGGCAATGTGCAGAGCCTACTGGTCCGACCAGTGCACTAGCCAGGAGGCTGTAAGACATGAGGCGAATCGGCATCTGGATCGCCGCCGGCGGTCTCCTGCTGGCCACCGCCGCCTGCGGCGGCGGATCGGGGAACGGGGGCGCCGGCACCGGCGGCACCCCCAAGGCCCAGTCGCTGTCCGTCGGATTCGTGGCCGAGCCGGCGAATCTCGACTTCACTTCGACCGAGGGCGCCGCCATCCCGCAGGCGCTGCTCGTCAACGTCTACGAGGGCCTGGTCAAACTCGACCAGAACGGCCAGATCGTGCCCCTGCTCGCCGAGAAGTGGGACGTCTCGTCCGACCGCAAGACCTACACGTTCACGCTGCGCAAGAACGTGACGTTCAGCGGCGGCGCGCCCTTCACCGCCGACGACGTGACGTTCTCCCTCGACCGGGTCAAGTCGGACTGGAAGCTCAAGATCAAGTCGCAGCTCGACGTCATCGACAAGGTGGAGAAGAAGGACGACTCCACCGCCGTCGTGACGCTCAAGCGGCCCAGCAACGGCTTCCTCTACTCGATGGCCACCAGGCTCGGCGCCATGTTCAGCCGCACCGGCGTGGCCGACCTGGCCAACAAGCCCGTCGGCACCGGGCCCTACGTGCTGAGCTCCTGGCGGCGCGGCGACTCCATCCAGCTTGCCGCCAACCCCTCCTACTGGGGCACGAAACCGCCGCTGAGCGCCATCACGCTGAAGTACTTCAAGGACGCCACGGCGATGAACAACGCGCTGCTGACCGGCGGCATCGACGTCATCTCCAGCGTGCAGGCGCCCGAGTCGCTGCAGCAGTTCGCCGACCCCAACCGGTTCGAGACCGTCGAGGGCACCACGAACGGCGAGGTCGTGCTGTCGATGAATAACGGCCGCCCGCCGTTCGACGACAAGGCCGTGCGCCAGGCCGTCAGGCACGCCATCGACCACAAGGCGCTGCTCGACACCGCCTGGGCCGGGCGCGGGCAGCTCATCGGCTCGATGACGCCGCCCACCGACCCCTGGTACGAGGACCGCACCGGCGACTACCCCTACGACCCGGCCAAGGCCAAGCAACTGCTCGGCGGCAAGACGTACAACGTCAAGATGCGCATCCCCAACCTCCCGTACGCGGTCAACAGCGCCCAGGTCGTCAAGTCGCAGCTGGCCCAGGTGGGGATCAACGCCGAGATCGAGCCGCTGGAGTTCCCGGCCCGCTGGCTGGACCAGGTGTTCACCAAGGGCGACTACGACCTGTCGATCATCAACCACGTCGAACCCCGCGACATGGGGATTTTTGCCGATAAGTCGTACTACTTCCGCTACGACAACCCCGAGTTCGGCAAGCTCCTCGCCGCCGCCGACGAGGGCACCGAGCAGGAGCAGACCGACGACCTCAAGCAGGCCGCCAAGCTCCTGTCCGATGACGCCGCGGCCGACTGGCTCTTCCTCTTCCCCAACCTCATCGTGGCGAAGAAGGGCGTCACCGGGCTGCCGAAGAACGCCATCGCGGAGTCCTTCGACTTCACCGCGCTCGCCAAACAGTGATCGTCTACCTGCTCAAAAGGCTCGCCGTCCTGCTCGCGAGCACCGCCGTGGCCGCGGTGGCGGTGTTCGCGTTCATGGCCGTGCTGCCCGGCGACCCCGCCGAGATCGCGCTCGGCGTCAACGCCACCCCCGACGCGGTGGCCGAGCTGCGCAGGCAGTTCGGCACCGACCGGCCCGCCGTCGCGCAGTTCCTCGACTGGGCCGGCGGCCTGCTCCAGGGCGACTTCGGCACCTCCTACGTGACCAGCTCGCCCATCGGCCCGCAGATCGGCGAGCGGCTCGGCGTCACGCTCGTGCTCGTGCTCGGCGGCATGGCCGTGGCGCTGGTGCTGGCGGTGCCGCTGGGCACGTTCGCCGCCGTCCGCCACCGCGACCCGCTGGGCGCGGTGATCAGCGCGGCCAGCCAGCTCGGCATCGCGATCCCGGCCTTCCTGGCCGGCATCCTGCTCGTCTTCGTGTTCGCGGTGCAGGCCCAGGCGCTGCCGTCCGGCGGCTACGTGCCGATCGCGGAGAGCCCGGGAGAGTGGCTGCGCAGCCTGCTGCTGCCGTGGCTGTCACTCGGGCTCGTCCAGGGCGCGGTGCTCACCCGCTACGTCCGCAGCGCCGTGCTCGACGTCATGCGCGAGGACTACCTGCGCACCGCCCGCGCCAAGGGGCGGGGCAGCACCGGCGCGCTGTGGCGGCACGGGCTGCGCAACGCCTCGATCCCCGTCGTCACCGTGCTCGGCCTGCAACTGGCCACGCTGCTGATCGGCGCGGTCGTCGTCGAGCGCGTCTTCGTCATTCCCGGGCTCGGCGACCTGCTGCTCAACGGCGTCGCCGGGCGCGACCTGCTGCTCGTCCAAGGCGTGGTGATGGTCCTGGTGGCCGCCGTACTGCTGATCAACTTCGTGGTGGACGTGACCTACCACCTGCTCGACCCGAGGCTGCGATGAGCCGCCCGACGCCGGGCGACGGGACACCGAGCGGCCGGACGCCGGGCCGCCGGAGCTCCGCGAGGGCGAACCGGGGCCGGATGAACGCCGGGCTGCTCGCCGGCGGCGCGCTCGTCACGCTCGTCGTGCTCACCGCGCTGGTCTCGTTCTTCTGGACCCCGCACGACCCCACCCTCGTCGACGCCGCCAACAAACTGCGCGAACCCGGCGGCGGCTACCTGCTCGGGGCCGACAAGTTCGGCCGCGACACCTTCAGCCAGCTCATGGTCGGCGCCCGCACCACCCTCTACGTCGGCGTCGTCGCGGTCGGCATCGCCGCTGCGCTCGGCGTCCCGCTCGGCCTGGCCGCCGGGATGACGCCGCGCGGCTGGCTGTCCGAGCTGATCATGCGGGTCAACGACCTCGTGTTCGCCTTCCCCGCGCTGCTGCTGGCCGTCATGCTCGGCGCCGTGTACGGGGCGGGCACGCTCACCGCGATGATCGCCATCGGGGTCGCCACCGTGCCCGCGTTCGCCCGCGTGGCCCGCGCCGCCACGCTCCAGGTCATGGTGACCGACTACATCCTGGCCGCCAGGGCCGCGGGACGCCGCCGCGGCGCCATCGCCCTGCGCCACGTGCTGCCGAACATCGGCTCCATGCTGATCGTGCAGGCGTCGGTGTCGTTCGCGATCGCCATCCTGGCCGAGGCGGCGCTGTCGTTCCTCGGCTTCGGCACCCGCCCGCCGACCCCGTCGTGGGGCCGGATGTTGCAGGAGTCGCAGGAGCTGCTGTTCTCCACCCCGCGCCTGGCCCTGTGGCCCGGGCTCGCCATCGCCCTCGCGGTGCTGGGCTTCAACCTGCTCGGCGACGGCCTGCGCGACTTCCTCGACCCCAAGCTCAGGAGGATCCGTGCTGAGCGTTGAGGGCCTGACCGTCCGCGCGGACGCGACCGACCTCGTCCACGAGATCTCCTTCGCCATCGCGCCCGGCGAGCGGGTCGGCCTGATCGGCGAGTCCGGGTCGGGCAAGTCGCTGACCGCCCTGTCGCTCATGGGCCTGCTCCCCGAAGGCGTCACCGCCACCGGACGGGCCACGCTCGGCGAGCGCGACCTGGTCGGCGTGCCGGAGAGCAGGATCAAGGGCCTGCGCGGCGACGAGCTGTCCATGGTCTTCCAGGAGCCCATGACCGCGCTCAACCCGCTCATGCGGGTCGGCGCCCAGGTCGCCGAGGTCATGACCCTGCACGGCCGCTCCCGCCAGGAGGCCAGGGCGCGCTCGGCCGAGCTGCTCGAACGCGTCCGCCTGCCCGAACCCGCCCAGATCGCCCGCGCGTACCCGCACCAGCTCTCCGGCGGCCAGCGCCAGCGCGTCATGCTGGCCATCGCCCTGGCCAACGAACCCCGGCTGCTCATCTGCGACGAGCCCACCACCGCGCTCGACGTCACCGTGCAGAAACAGATGCTGGAGCTGATCGCCGAGGTCGCGCCCGCGCTGCTGTTCATCACCCACGACCTCGCCGTCGTCGCCTCCGTCTGCGAGCGGGTCCTGGTCATGTACGGCGGCCGCGTCGTCGAGTCGGGCCCCATCCGCGAGGTGTTCACCCGCCCCCGCCACCGCTACACGCAGGGGCTGCTGGCCGCCTCGAAACTCACCCCGCGCGGCACCCGCCTGCCCGTCATCGAGGGCGGCGTCCCCGCGGCCGGGCGCTTCCCCGACGGCTGCGTGTTCAGGAACCGCTGCCCGCACGCCACCCCCGAGTGCGAGACGCTCCCGGCGCTGACAGGAGACGGCCATGCCTACGCATGCTGGCACCCAGCCAACTGAGGGGCCGACTGAGGGGCCGGCTGACGCTCTCATCGAAGCCGAGCAGCTGAACCGCGTCTACCACCGCCCCCGCACCTCGCTCACCAGGCCGGGCGGCGCCGTGCACGCCCTGCGCGACGTCTCCCTGACCGTACGGCGCGGCGAGCGCCACGGCATCGTCGGCGAGTCGGGGTCGGGCAAGTCCACCCTGCTGCGCCTGCTGTGCGCGCTCGACCAGCCCACCAGCGGAACGATCCGCTTCGACGGCCAGGAGATCACCGGCCGGCCCGAACGGCGGCTGCGCTTCCTGCGCGAGAACCTGCAGATCGTCTTCCAGGATCCGATGAGCTCGCTCGACCCGCGCATGCGCGTGCGCGACCTCGTCGCCGAGCCGCTGACCGCGCTCGGCCTGCCGGTCGGCGACCGGGTCGCGGAGCTGCTCGACGCGGTCGGGCTACCCGCCGAGGCGGCCGGCCGCTATCCGCACCAGTTCTCCGGCGGGCAGCGGCAGCGCATCGCCATCGCCCGCGCGCTCGCGCCCCGGCCGAAGGTGCTGGTCGCCGACGAGCCGGTCAGCGCACTGGACGTCTCCGTACGCGGGCAGATACTCAACCTGCTGGCCGACCTCGTCGACGAGCTGGGGCTGACGCTCGTGTTCGTCTCGCACGACCTGTCCGTGGTGCGGCACGTGTGCGAGACCGTGTCCGTCATGCGCCACGGGGAGATCGTGGAAGGGGGCCTGGTGGACGACGTCTGGGCCGCGCCCGCCCACCCGTACACGCGGGAGCTGCTGGCGGCCGTACCGACTCTGGAGGGGTTTGCATGATCGACGTCGATGCCGGCGGAGTGGTGGAGTTCACCCAGGCGCTGGTGCGCGTGCCCAGCACCAACGACCCCGCGCGCGGGCGCAGCGAGCGGCCCGCCGCCGAGCTGGTCGAGGCCAGGATGCGCGAGTGGGGCTGGGAACCGGTCGTGTACGAGGCCGCGCCCGGCCGGCCGAACGTGGTGGCCGTGGTCGAAGGCGGCGGCGGTGACGGGCCGACCCTCATGTTCGAGGGCCACACGGACGTGGTGACCGAGGGCGACCTGTCGGCCTGGACCGTGGACCCGTTCGGCGGGGAGATCCGCGACGGCCGGCTGTGGGGGCGGGGCAGCGCCGACATGAAGTCAGGCCTGGCCGCCACCCTCTACGCGACCCGCGCGCTCCAGCTCGCGGGACCGTTCCCCGGCAGGATCAAGGTGTGCGCCCTGGCCGACGAGGAGGGCCTCATGATCGGCGCCCACCACTTCGTCTCCTCCGGCCTGACCGCCGGCGTCGACGGCGCCATCGTGGCCGAGCCCGAGGCGGGCGAGATCTGCGCCGTCGCCAAGGGCGCGCTGCGGCTGCGGGTGGACCTCACCGGCAAGATGGCGCACGGCGCGATGCCCCAGCACGGCCGCAACCCCATCCAGGCCGCCGGAACGCTGCTGGTCGCGCTGCGCACGCTGCAGGACGAACTACAGGCCCGCCATCCCGCGCACGAGCACCTCGGCGAGGTGTACGTGACGCCGACCGTGCTGCGGGCCGGCACCGAGGAGCAGGTCAACGTCATCCCGGCGGTCGCCTCGGTCTTCGTGGACGTGCGCACGATCCCCGGCGCCGAGCACAAGGAGATCGCCGACCGGGTGGCCGCGCTGGCCGGCGGCGACGGCGTCACCGCCGAGGTGTCCGTGCTGGTGGACCGGCCGCCGGTGGACGTCCCCGTGACCGACCCGGTCGTGGCCGCGCTGGCCGCCGCCCACCGGACGGTGACGGGGGAGGAGCCGGTCTACGGCGGGGTGCCCGGCTCGACCGACGGGACCGTGCTGACGCACTGGGGCGGGATCCCGTCCGTCGTCTACGGGCCCGGCGGCAAGTGGATCGCGCACCAGGCGGACGAGTACGTCGAGATCGACGAGATCGTGCGCTGCACCCGGGTGTTCGCCGAGGCGGCACGCCGGTTCCTGAGCGGCGACCACTGATGCGGGCCGGGCCGACGAACTCCCTGCTCGACGTCGAAGGGCTCCGGGTGGGGCACGCGCACCGGGTGGGCGGCGGCTACCGCACCGGCACCACCGTCGTCCTCGCGCCCTTCGACGGGGCCGTCGCGGGCGTGGACGTGCGCGGGGCCGCCCCGGGGACCCGGGAGACCGAGCTGCTGGACCCGCGCAATCTGGTGGAACGAGTGCACGCGGTGGTGCTGTCGGGCGGCAGCTCGTTCGGGCTGGGGGCGGCGTGCGGGGTGATGGAGCGGCTCGCGGACGCGGGGGCGGGGTATCCGGTGGCGGCGGGCGCGGTCCCGATCGTCCCGGCCGCCGTCATCTTCGACCTGGGCCGCGGCGGCGCCTTCCGCGCCACCCCTGACGCCGAACTGGGCATCGCCGCCTACGACGCCGCGTGGGACGGCAGCCCGAGCACCACCGCCTCCCATGCCGCCCACGGCACCGCCTCGGATTCCGCCGCCTCCGGGCCGGCCCGTGGTCTTTCCGCGCCCGGTGAAGCGGCGACCGCGTCGTCGTTCTTCCAGGGGACGGCTCCGGCGGCGACGAGCGGGTCCGTCGGGGCCGGGACCGGGGCGGTGGCGGGTGGGCTGGCCGGAGGCGTGGGGACGGCGAGCGTCGTCCTGCCCGGCGGCACGACCGTCGCCACGCTCGCCGTCGCCAACCCGGCCGGTTCGGTCCTGGACCCTCGGGACGCCACCCTGGCCGGCGTCAGGTACGGCCTGCGGGGCGAGTTCGACCACCTCCAGCCGCCCGACGCGCGCGAGGCGGAGGCGTGGCGGCCCGAGAAGGCGCCCGCCTTCAACACCACGATCGGCATCGCCGCCACCGACCTGACCCTCACCAAGGCCCAGTGCGGCAAGCTCGCCGCAGTCGCGCACGACGGCCTGGCCAGGGCCATCAGGCCGGCCCACACCATGACCGACGGCGACACCATCTTCGGCCTGGCCACCTGCGCCCGTCCCGCCCCTGACCACGACGCCTTCCAGGACGTGCTGGCGGTGGCGGCCGACGTGTTCAGCCGGGCCGTCGCGCACGCCGTCCTGGCCGCCACCGGCCGCGAGGGCGCGCCCGCGTACCTCGACGTGTTCCCGAGCGCCCTGCGGAGGCGGCCATGACGAGAGCCCGGCCCGGCCTCGGCGAGAACGCCGCCCAGGAACCAGTCGTCCACGAAACAGTCGTCCACGAACCAATGGAGGCCGCCATGACGCGGAACCGGCCCGGCGGGCTGCCCGTCGGCGGGGGATGGGTGGAGACCGCCGACACCACCGACGTGATCTTCCCCTACGACGGGTCCACGGTGGCCGCCGCCCCGCTGGGCACGCCCGAGCACGCACGACTGGCCCTCGACGAGGCGCTCGCCGCCGCCCCCGCCATGGCCGCCCTGCCTTCCCACGCCCGCCGTACCGCCCTCATGGCCGCCCACGACGCCGTCGCGGCCCACCGGGAGGAGTTCGAACGGCTGCTCGTACTCGAAACCGGCAAGCCGCTTGTGGACTGCAAGGTCGAGGTGGCCAGGACACTCGTCACGCTCGCCACGGCCTCCGAGGAGGTGGCCCGGCTGCACGGCGAGACCGTCCCGCTGGACCTGCTGCCCGCCGGCGAGGGCCTGGTCGGCTTCTGGACGCGCCGGCCCGTCGGCGTCGTCGTCGGCATCACCGGCTTCAACTACCCGCTCCTCCTGGCCGCCCACAAGATAGCCCCGGCTCTCGCCGCCGGCTGCCCCGTGATCGTCAAGCCGGCGCCGGCCACCCCACTGGCCACCCTCTGGCTGGTGCACCTGCTGCGCTCCTCCGGCGTCCTGCCCCCGGCCGCCGTCCAGCTCGTCACCGGCGACGTCGAGGTCGGCCGGACGCTCGTCGAGGACCGGCGGATCGGCGCCGTCTCCTTCACCGGCTCGGCCGCCGCCGGCCACACCATCGCCCGCTCCGCCGCCCCGACCAAGGTGCTGCTGGAGCTCGGCTCGAACGCGGCTCTCATCGTGGCCGCGGACGCCGACCTGGAGGCCGCCGCCGACGCCGTCGTGCGCGGCGGGTATTACGCCTCGGGCCAGGCGTGCATCGCGGTGCAGCGGGTGTTGGTCGAGGAGCCCGTACGCGAGCGGTTCCTGTCCCTGCTGGCCGAGCGGGTCAAGGCCGTGACGACCGGCGACCCGCGCCTGCCGGGGACCCGCGTCGCGCCGCTCATCGACGAGGCCGCCACCGACCGCGTCCTCGCCTGGATCGCCGCGTCCGGGGCCGAGGTGGTCACGGGCGGGCAGCGCGACGGCCGGGCCATCGCGCCGACCGTCCTGTCCGGCGTGCCGGACGGGGCCGCCGCCTGGGACGAGGAGATCTTCGGGCCCGTCGTGTGCGTGCGTCCGGTGTCCGGCCTCGACGCCGCCTTCGCCGCCGTCAACCGCTCCCGGTACGGCCTGCACGCCTCCGTCTTCACCCGCTCGCTGGCCACGGCGTTCGCGGCGATCGAACGCATCGACGCCGGGGGTGTGGTGGTGAACGAGGTGCCGGGGTTCCGGGCCGACAACATGCCGTACGGGGGCGTCAAGGACTCCGGGATCGGCCGCGAGGGCCCCAGGTTCGCCATCGAGGAGCTCACGGTCACCAGAATGGCCATCATCCGCCCTTGACCCGGTCCGGCCGGCCCGCCCGCCGGGTGGGTGGCCGGACACGCCTCTGGGGGCGGTCAGCCTTCCAGACCAGGGGCCGGGCTTCCGGGCCGAGAGGCGGCCGGGAAGCGGTCGGTCGGTGCGGACTGGGCCGGCGGATGGCGAGTCGGCGGGCAGCGGGCCCGTGGATGGTCAGTTGGGTGGGTCGAAGCGGCCGTCCACGGCGGTCCAGCCGCCGTCCACGTACAGGACGGAGCCGGTGACGAAGCTGGCCGCCTCGCTCGCCAGGTAGACCACCGCGCCGGCCATCTCGTCCGCCCTGGCCCACCGGCCGAGGGGGGACTTGTCCGAATACGCCGCGTACCAGGCCGGATCGTCCTGGATCTGCCGGGTCAGCGGCGTCTCCACCACGCCGGGCGCGATGGCGTTGACCCGTACCCCGTGCGGCCCGAACTCGGCCGCGGCCGTGCGCAGCAACTGCACCAGCCCGGCCTTGGTGGCCGAGTAGACACTCTGGCCGGGCTCGGTGACCGTGGCCCTGATCGAGGCGAAGCCGACGATCGAGCCGCGTCCCCGCTCGACCATGCCCGCCCCGAACGCGCGCACCACGTCGAACGAGGCCCGCAGGTTCAGCCCCACCACCCGGTCGAACTCCTCGCCGGTGTAGTCGAGCAGCCGCTTGCGCACGTTGGTGGCCGCGGTGAACACGAGCACGTCGGCCGGCTGCTCCGCGGCCAGCGCGCGCACCGCCTCGGTGTCCAGCACGTCGACCAGCCTGGCGTCCCCGCCGCAGCCGTCGGCGGTCTCCTTCGCGGCCTCCAGGTTCCGGTCCGCGCAGACCACGGAGGCCCCGTGGGCGGCCAGCGCCAGCGCGGACTCCCTGCCGATCCCGCTTCCTGCCCCGATCACCACGGCCCGCCGCCCGTCCAGGCGGAACAGCGCGTCATATCCCATGCAGGCACCCTAGCGACTGGTCCGACCAGTGCACCAGGTTGGGTCGCCGATCAGATGGGCGCGTCGCCAAAGCGCCGGGCGCTCGGCTCAGGCCCCGTGCGCGGCCTCCCAGCCGGAGCGCAGCACCTCGTACTCCACCTCGCCCTGCTCCGAGCCCTCGATGGGATCGGGCCAGTCCAGGTGGAACGTACGCACGTAGCTCAGGCCACACTTCTCCATCACCCGCCGCGACCCGAGGTTGACCGCCATCGTCTGGGCGAACACCCGGCCGGCGCCCAGCTCGGTGAACGCCTTGGCGATCAACGCGATCGAGCCCTCGGTCGCGAACCCCCGCCCCCATGCCTCCTTGCGCAGCCGATAACCCAGCTCAAGCTCGTCCGGCGGCCGGCCCTCGACCGTCCGCAGGTGGAACCAGCCGAGGAAGCGCCCCGCCGGCTTCTCCAGGGCGGCGTAGAACCCGCCCGCGATGAGGCGCGGCAGGGTGCGCTCCTCGATCACCTCCCGCGGCGTCGGCGCGCCGCCGTTGAGGTAGCGCATCACGTCGGGATCGTTGTTCAGGGCGAACAGGTCGTCGGCGTCGGACTCGGTGAAGCGGCGCAGGATCAGCCGCTCGGTCTCCAGATACACGTGCACCGGCGGCAGGCTAGCCGAGGCGACCGGCCCGCTCGAACGCTTTTCCGCCGGTCGAGGCCGGGGCGCGTCTCCGGGCACCGGCCGAGGCCAGGCGCCCGGAGCGGGGCGCGTCCCGGGCATCCCGTCGAGGTCAGGGGCTCGTCAGACGCCCGTGAGCTCGCGCGACAGCTCGCGCAGCCTGGCCCGCGCCTCCGGGTCGTACGCCTGCCGCATCGCCCGCGCGGGCCGCGTCCCGTCGAAGAACGCCCCGGACACCTCGTCCAGCTCCGGGTCGGTCACCAGCCGCGCGGTCGCCTCGACCCCCTCGCGCAGCTCGCTCAGGGGAGACGCGAGCACCATCTTGGTCGGCATGTACGTCGCCGGATGCAGCGCGTTCGCGGTGACCCCCGTGCCCTCCAGCTCCTCGGCCAGGTCGACGGTGAACATCACCTGCGCCAGCTTGCTCTGCCGGTAGGCGCGCACGCCGCTGTATCCCTCGCGCAGCATCACGTCGCCGAAGTCGATCGGCTCCTGCCCCAGGCTGCTGACGTTGACGATCCTGGACGGCGCCGCCGCCCGCAGCACCGGCAGCAGCAGCCGGGTGAGCAGGAAGCCCGCCAGATAGTTGACCGCGAACCGCAGCTCGTGCCCGTCGGCGCTCTCCTGGCGCGCCTCGCCGCCGGGCACGGTGGTGCCGATGCCCGCGTTGTTGACCAGCGTGTCGAGCCCCTCGTGCTCGGTGGCGACGGCGGCGGCCAGCTCGCGTACCTGGTCGAGCGAGGACAGGTCCGCGCGGTACCAGTGCAGTCGCGCCCCCGGGACGCCGGCCCTGATCTCCGCCATCGTGGCCCGCCCGCGCTCGTCGTCGCGGCCGTGCACGAGCACGGTCGCGCCCCGGCCCGCGAGGTCGGCGGCCAGCCCCCGCCCGAGGCCGTCGGTCGCGCCCGTGACCAGGATCGTCCGCTGTTCCATGGGCCTCATGCCCACCTCCCCTCCCAGGTGTCCGACGCTACTCTTTCCGATCGGGCCCGCCTCCACCGAGGTCACGGCGCGCCAAAGCTGACGAGGGGGGAACGGTGATCGGTGCGGAATTCACCATCGGGGGCGAGCTGCGGGTGCGGCGGCTCGGGTACGGCACCGGCCAGCTCACCGGGCACGGCTACTGGGGGCCCAGGATGGAGCCGGCCGAGGCGGTGGCCGTGCTGCGCCGCGCCGTCGAGCGCGGGGTGACCCTGGTCGACACGGCCGACAACTACGGGCCGTCGCTGGCGGAGGAGCTGGTCGCCCGGGCGCTGCACCCGTACCGGGAGGGCGTGGTGGTGGCGACCAAGGGCGGCGTCGTCCGTACGGGACCGAACGTCTGGCACGCCGACGGGCGGCCGGAACGGCTGCGCGCCATGTGCGAGGCGAGCCTGCGCCGCCTGCGGACCGAGACCATCGACCTGTACCAGCTCCACCGCCTCGACCCCGCGGTGCCGCTCGCCGATCAGCTCGGCACGCTGGCCGAGCTGCGGCGGGAGGGCAAGATCCGGCACATCGGGCTCGACACTGTCACGGCGGGCGAGCTGGAACGGGCCTTGGAGGTCACCGAGATCGCCTCCGTCCAGAACCGCTACAACGTGCTCGACCGGGAGTCCGAGCCGGTGCTGCGGCTGTGCGAGGAACGCGGGCTGGCCTTCCTGCCGTGGTTCCCCCTCGGCAACGGCGCCCTGACCGCCGACGGCCCGACGCCGGGGGAGGCGGCACCGGTGGAGACGGCGCGGGGATCGGCGGTGCTGGAGGAGGCGGCGCCGGGAACGGCGGTGCAGGGGGAGCCGGTGCCGGGATCGTCGGCGCTGGGGGAGGTGGCGCGGCGGCACGGGGTGAGTGCGGGGCAGGTGGCGCTGGCCTGGCTCCTGCACGTCTCACCCGTCACCCTGCCGACGCCCGGTACGGGATCGCTCGCCCACCTGGAGGAGAACCTGGACGCGGCCCGCGTGGAGCTGACCCCCGACGACCTGGCGGCCCTGAACCGCCTGCACTGAGCGGCCACGGCGCGACCGGCCTCCAACAGGGCATCCATTCCGCCTGCCGTGCGGGTTCGGCTTCACCCCGCACGATGCCCCAGACGTCCCGTCCCGCGACGCGGTCAGCGGGGTGCGGCTGGGTGCAGGTGGCCGAGGTCGAGCGGGGGCGGGGGTGGCAAGGGGGCGGTGTGGCCGGCCTCGAAGGACTGCAGCAGGTAGGCCACCAGTCTGCGTGACGAGGCCGCCGCGGCCTCGCCTGCGTCGACGGTGACGCCGCACACGGCCTTGAGCAGCAGCACCAGATCGGCCGGGTCGAAGTCGGCCCGTAGCCGCCCGGCATCCTTGGCCCGCCGTACCAGCTCGGCGAAGCGCCGTTCTGCGTGCGCCCGCGTGTGCTCGTAGTCGGTCGCCGTGGGGAACGTCGTCATGAACGCCGCGGCGAACCCCCGGTCGGCGAGCTGCATCGCGCAGATCTCCTCGATCGCCGTGGTGAAGCCCCGCCACGGGTCGGGATCGGCGAGCGCGTCGTCGACGGTGGACGCGCAGGCCGTGAGCTGGTCGGCGAAGACCTCGACGACCAGCGACTCGCGTGAGGGGAAGCGCCGGTAGAGCGTCGCCACGCCGACGCCCGCCCGCCGCGCGATGGCCGCCATCGGCACGTCGAGCCCGCGCGTGGCGAACGCCTCCCGCGCCGCGCCGAGGATCCGTTCGCGATTGTGCCGCGCGTCGGCCCGCAGGTCGGCGTCAGGCCCGTCCTGCGGCGGCACGCGCAGATCGGCCTGTACGGCCGCGCGCAGCTCAGCGAGCCGATCCCCTCCCGGTACGGCCGTGCGCGGCTCCTCCGGCACGGCGGGACGCGGGTCGTGGTGGTCGCCGGCTGTCGTGGGCGGGAGGGTGTCGGGCGCTATCCGAGAGGGATGAGCAGGCATGTTTCTCACATTAGCCTAAGTGGAGCACCCCGTCCGTTTGCCGCGTTAGCGTCACTGATGACGATTCCGGCAGAGAGGACGAAAGAGACAGTGGACGAGATGCGCGCGGCCCTCTACGACAGGTACGGCCCCCCTGAGGTGCTCTACGAGGGCAGGCGCCCCATGCCGTCTCCCGCGCCCGGCGAAGTGCTCGTCAAGGTGCACGCCATCAGCGTGAACGGCGGTGAGCTGCACGGCCGCGCGGGCAAGCTGCGGATGCTGACGGACCTGATGCAGCGCGGGTTCCCCAAGACCGTGGGCATCGACTTCACCGGCGAGGTCGTCGCTGTGCGCTCGCGGCAGCCGGGCCCCGCCGTCGGCGACCGGGTCTGGGGCGCGCTGTCGCGCACCTTCGGCAGCGCCGCCGAGTACCTGGCCGTGCGCCCGCGTCAGCTCTCCCTCGCTCCGCCCGGGATGGACCTGGTCGAGGCCGCGGCCCTGCCCGTGGCCACGACCGCGATCACGGCCCTGCGCGACAAGGCCCGGCTGCGTCCCGGCGAGCGGCTGCTGGTGATCGGCGGGGCCGGCGGCGTCGGGAGCGCCGCGGTCCAGCTGGGCAAGCACTTCGGCGCCCACGTCACCGCGCTGGCCTCGGCCAGGACGCTGGACTTCGTCCGCGAGATCGGCGCCGACGAGGCCCACGACTACGCGGTCACCGGCCCGGCCGATTTGGGCCCGTTCGACGTCGTCATGGACACCAAGGGCGTGGCGCAGGAGCCGTTCCGCCGTCTCCTGACGCCGGGCGGGCGCATGGTGGCCATCGCCTTCGACCTCGGCCGGCCCGTGGCGTCGCTGTCGTACGTGCTGGCCTCCGCCGTGTTCGGCTCCCGGCGGGTGCGCTTCTTCAGCGGCGACCCCACCCACCGCGACTTCGCCGAGCTGGCCCGTTACGTCGAGGCGGGCGCGCTCCGCCCGCTCGTGCACGCGGTCCACCCCCTCGCCGACATCGCCGGCGCGCACCGGGCACTTGAGGCCGGGGGAGTACGCGGCAAGATCGTCGTCCGGATCACCTGATCCGCCGCCCCGTCGAAACCTCCGCCCCGTCCGGACCTCCCACCCTGGACCTCAGCCCCGTCCAAAACCTTCGCCGCGCCCGGCAGCGGCGCCCGAGACGCCCCACCTGCGGCGAAACATCCCTTCCACCAGAAAATTGGAGTCCCATGTCGGAAGCAGTTTGACGGAAAGTGAGGAAGTATGGTCGTCTCGTGACCTATGTTTCTGATGGGATGAATTAACCAGGTCCGGGGGAGAACGCTACATGCCGCACGCCCTCCTGCGCGTGCTCGCTTCGACGACGATCGCCGGCGCCGCCCTCGTGGCCCTGCCGCCGGCCGGAGCGCAGGCCGGGCCCGTACCGGCACATGCTCAGCCTGTACGGGCGCAGGCCGCCTCCACCCAGAAGGTGCGGCCCGTGCCCGCTGTCCGGGAACCGGCTCCCGCCGTCGTCACGGTGCCGCAGCAGGCCTCGCTCGCGCTGCGCCCCGCCGCGAACGGCGGGGTGGGCCCCGCCACGCCCGAGGTGACCACGCCGGCCGGACCGGGGCTCGTCAACGAGATCACCGCGGCCGCCGCCGCCGTCCAGGAAGAACAGGGGTTCGGCAAACAGGCGCCCGATCCGGGCGACATCCTGCCGGACACCTCCCAGGCCGCGACGCTGGGGCTGATCAAGCCCCTGGCGGCGATCGCCAAGTCGTTCGAAGGGCTCGGGCAGGCCGTGCCGGGGCTGACCTACCGGCTCTGCGTCGAGAGCGAGGCGGTGCCCGTCTCCTGCTCGATCAGGCAGCCGGTCGGCATCCCGGTGGCCGCCGACGTGACCGGCGACAGCAAGCCCGACCTGGCCGCCGACCTGGTGCCCTCCGTCGATTTCAGCGGGGGCTCCGTCGGGCTGCGGTTCGCGGTCAAGCGGCTCGGCGACGAGAACCTCAAGGCGCAGGTCTGGGCCGAGTACGACGGCAAGGTCTCGGTCGGGTTCGACGGCCTGCGCCGCGGCACTTCGCTGTCGGCCTCCGACAAGGGCACGTTCACCGTGGACTCGACCGGCAAGCGGGTCAAAGCGGTCGTCGAGCGCAAGGAGCCGGGACAGTCCGCGGCCATGGTCGCCGGCCTGACCGGCCGCAGCGCCGTGAGCATGCGCCAGACCCCGGCCACCACCCGGCTCACCGTGAACGCCGCCCTCGACACGCGCGCCCTCGACGTCGCCGCCTCCGCGCCCGCCAAGCTGGAGGCGGTCGCCGTGCGCGGCGCCCGCCTCACCCACGCCGTGCTCGACCGCATGGGCACCAGCGCGAAGGTACGGCTGGCGCACGGCGAGGTCCGCTTCACCAGTCCCACCCCCATCGCCCACGCCCGGGTCGACGACCTCGACTACCGCGACGGCAACCTGAACCGGGTGGTCAAGGCCGAGCTCCAGCGCGTCCCGCGCACCTTCACCGCCAAGTACGTGGCCGCGGGCGGCAAGCAGAGCCTGGCCGTCACGGCGGGCGCGGGCCGGGCGGGCGCCGGCGCGGCGAGCATGCTCTTCTACGACCGGGCCGCCGCCAAGACCGTGCTCAAGGCGGAGCTGAGCGAGCTGCCCGCCAGGGCACGCCTGGTCAACGACCCCGAGCGGCACCAGATCACCCAGTCGTCCAGCTCGCCCATCGGCAGGTTCGCCGCCGTGCTGCAGCGCAACGGGGGCGCCGTGGCCACCCCGCGCGGCGGCCACGTCACCATGATCAAGGACGGCTCCGCCATCGGCGTGTCGGGGCTGGTGTCCGGGCTGTCCGGGTTCGATGTCACGTACGGGTCCGCGCCGCACGCCCATCTGAAGACGAACGCCAGCGGGAGCTCGTTCGTCGGCGCGGCCGTCATCGACCGCACCCACGTCGCCGGCCTGGAGATCAGCAACACGCCCGGGGACGTGGACGTGATGCTCGACCCGTCGGCCAGGAAGGCGGAGTACCAGGCCAGCGGCACGATCAAGCGGGTGCGGGCCACGTACACGAACCTCAGGTCCGGCCCCACCATCGACGGCACCCTGAACGGCGTGCGCGACGACGTGAAAGCGTCGTGGGAGCTGGGCGAGCGTTCGACGGTCGAGGTGAGCACGTCCTCGAAGCTCGCCACCATGGCGATTTATGCCAATAAAGCGCACGTGACGCGGGTGGGCGGCGAGGACCTGACCGCCACCGTCGAAGGCGTCGGCAAGCGCGCGGAACTCGTCGCCGACACCAAGGCCAGAACCCTGACCTGGACCTCCGACGCCCCCGTCGCCAAGGTGTCGGCGCTGGCCCGGGTCAAGCTGGGCGACCGCTACGCCAGGGCCGCCGCCGAGGTCAGCGGCGTGCCCGCCAGATTCGATGCCTCATGGGACCCGGCCGGCTATCGCTTCCGCGGCCTGTCGGGGCCGGTCGAGACCGCCGAGCTGGCGTTCACCAACCACGACGGCGCCAAGGCGCCGACCGGGCCGCACCTGGCGGCCCACTACGACCAGAGCACGGGCGACCTCGACGCCAGCGTCCTGGTCAACGGGCTCTCGCACGTCGAGTTCAGCCCCGCCGAGCAGGGGTTCAGCGCCGACTTCCGCTCGGCCAAGCAGATCCTCGCCGTGGACGCCGACCTCGTCCGGGGCGACGACCGCGTCGGCCTCGTCGGCACGGTCGGCCCCGTGCCCGGACGCCTGTCCGTCACCTCGGCCGACGGCAAGCTCACCTATGCGGGCTCGCGCCTGGACGTCCGCGCCCGCGCCTGGCTCGGCAAGAAGGCCGCGCTCGCCCGCATGCAGGCCGCGCCCGCCGTGCCCGGCGGCGTGTCGCTGGTGGACGGCGGCTGCGCCGCCGGATCGCCCGGCTGCGCGCAGGGACCGTTCTGCGTGGCCCAGCGCGGCTGCTTCGGGCTGCAGGGGTACGTGGACGTGACCGGCCTGCCCGACCAGGTCACGGTGGACCTGACCGGCCGCACGCTGGCGTTCTCCGGATTCCGGCCCAAGCGGCCCGACATCGGCGTCTACCTGTCCAGCAGCGTCCTGTCGCCCGTGCCGATCAAGGCCAGGGCCACCCTGACCGGGCTGCCGGCCGAGATCACCTCGATGGCGATCGGGCCGTTCGGGGTGGGGCAGGGCAACACCGTGCAGGCCGCGTACCGGATCGAGCCGCCCGCCACGCTCGGCTCCCTCGACCTGCACGCCGAGGCGGCCGGGCTGCGCGGCCACGTCGCCGTCGACCCGGTGCCGGCGCAGGTGGCACTTCAGGGGACGTACGGGGCCAAGACCCGCATCCGCGTCAGCAACTCCGCCGCCGTCAAGCACCTCACCGCCAAGGTCACCCTGCCCGGCAAGGGCACCGGCGAACTGCGCTTCGGCGACGTGCCCGCCGTCTTCGGCGTGGACGCCGACGCCTCGTCCGCCGGGCTGAAGGTGCCGGCCGTCACGTACAAGGCGGAGGGCGGCGCCAGCACGCTCGACGGCTACTTCGGCGTGGAGGGCGGCCTGGTGGACCCGTCGGGACGGCTGGGCGACGTGGCGTTCGCGGTCAAGGACCTGGCCGCCGACACCACGGTCAGGCTCAACCCCGACCACACGCTCGACCTGGTCTCCAGGCCGGTCCCCACGGGTCGCATCACGCTGCGCGCCGGGCTCGCCATGGACCCGGTCGCGCCGCAGGGCATCGCGGTGAGCAAGGAGGTCCCGTACACCAAGGGCTTCCTCACCTACCACGTCGGCGGGCGGTTCGGGCTCGCGAAGAGCTCGATCGAGGACGTCGGGGTGAGCATCAGGCGCGTGTCCTGGCTGCGGATCAGGCCGGGCAAGGTGCCCTTCGGCGTGAAGGCGCCCGCGGCCGTCGGCTACCTCGCCCCCGGCTTCGAGGGGAACTACGGCACCGTCAAGATCTCCGCCAAGGGCGTCGACCTGCGGCCCGACGTCAAGCTCGACGTCAAGCTGAGCAGGGAGGTCGGCGACGACGTCTTCCGCGAAGCGGTCAGGATCGGCCCCACCACCTCGCTCGCCCTGCGCCGCTACGACCAGCGCATGCGCAGGATCGGGGCCAAGCAGGAGATCAAGGCGGCCGGGATCAGCCTGGCCTGCGTGACGGTGGACGCCAAACCCGGCTTCGCGGCCGGCACCGGCGCCAACACGATCACGCTGCGCGGCGCCGACGGGCCGCAGATGGTCTCCATGCTGGATCCGGGTGGGCAGGTGCCCGACTACGCGGTGGACCTGCTGACGTCCTTCATGAGCCCGTTCCCGGGGTCTGAGTGGAAGGTGGCGAGCACCAAGGCCGGCTCCTGCGGCCCCAGTGCCGACTCCAAGACCGGCAAGAGGTCCGACGCCCGGTAACTCCAGCCGCTCGCTCGCCGCGGTCCCGTACGACGGGACCGCGGCACTGCGCTGCGTGTGCTGGGACCGCGACACGCGAACAGCGGGAAAAGAATTCGGTCAAGAAGGGTTAGGGCGCCGAGTCGAGGGAAGGGCAGGCAACTTCAAGAACGTCGAACGTGAGGAGGAGCCGTAGTGCTCACCCTGACCGAAAACGCCGCCCAGGCGATCCGTGACCTGACCGCGACCGCGCCGGAGCCCTCGCAGAGCGGGATCCGCATCTCGTCGCAGGGAGAGGGCGCGAGTTCGCTCACCCTGACCCTGGCCACCGCCCCCGAACCGGCCGACGCGGTGGTCGAGGCGGGAGGCGCTCGGGTCTACCTCGACCCGGTGGCGGCGACCGTACTGGACGACAAGGCCCTCGACGCGGGAGCCGACGACCAGGGGAGTGTCTCCTTCCTGGTGACCGAGCAGACCGCCTGACGCGGCTCCCGCCGTGCCACAGCCCGCCGTGCCGCGGCCCGCACGGGCTGCGGCGCGGCGGGGCGCACGGGCGCGGCGGGACTCCGCTCAGCCGCTTTCAGAAGCTTTCAGACGCTTCACCGGCCTCAGCCGTCGTTGAGAAGCTTGTGCAGGTAGCGCAGCTGCTCCTCCGACTGGTAGCCGCCACCGCCCTCATGGTTGTTCCACGGCCACACCGTGATCTCCTTGGGGCCCTGCCAGTGGTTGTAGGCGGCGAACACCGTGGACGGCGGGCAGATGTCGTCCATCAGCGCCACCGAGTACAACGCGGGCACGGTGCCGCGGGCGGCGAAGTTGACCCCGTCGAAGTAGCTCAGCGTGCGGAAGACCTGGTCGGCGGTGTCGCGCCGGGTGGACAGATAACGGACCAGCTCCTGGTACGGGTCGCGCCCCGTGATCTCGACCGCCCGCCGGAAGTGCGAGAGGAACGGCACGTCGATCAGCGCCGCCTTGACGCCCGGGTGCAGCGCGGCCGCCGCCTGCGAGATGGCCCCGCCCTGGCTGCCGCCCGATGTCACGATGCGGGAGGCGTCCACCGCCGGATGCGCCGCCGCCGCGTCGATCGCCCTGACGGCGTCGGTGAACACGCGCCGGTAGTAGTAGTCCTCCGGGTCCAGGATGCCGCGGGTCATCATGCCGGGGGCCTGCGGCCCGGCACTGCCGTGGGGGTCGCCGGTGGCTCCGGGGCTGCCGACGTTCGCGCCGCCGTGGCCGCGGGTCTCCATGACGAACACCGCGTACCCCGCGGCGGGCCACATCAGATGGTCCTTCGGGAAACCGCGCCCGCCGCTGTAGCCGATGTAGTGCATCACACACGGCACCGGCCCCTCCGCGCCGCGCGGCAGCAGGAACCAGCCGTTGATCCGGTGGCCGCCCCAGCCGGCGAACGACACGTCGTACACGTCCACGCCGGTGAACGGCAGGTCGTAGGGGACGTACTCGGCGGCCAGGTCGAACTCCCTGGCCTCGGCCAGGGTGGCGGACCAGAACGCGTCGAAGTCGGCGGGCTCGTCACGGTCGGGGAGGTAGCTGCGGAGCTGGTCGAGCGGCAGGTCGAACAGTGGCACGGTGGTACTCCAGCCTGTAGATAAGGATGCTGCCATTTCATCCCATAGCGCCGGAAAGCGCTATCCCGCCATCTGCTTCCGCTGAAAGCGTGATATCTGGGTAGACGTCGGCGCGTGACTGAGCATGTTGCCGAGGTTGCCCACTCCCACCTGTATCCCGGCCTGATCCTCGACGCCCCCGCGGAGGCCGCCGACTTCCTGGTGCTGTTCGGCGACGACTCGGAGTCCCGGGCGCAGTTGCTGCGTGATGATCGTGGGCGGCCGGTGCTGCGGATGGGCGGGTACATGACGGCCAAGGGGACGGTGATCGACGAGCGGGTGTGGACGGTGCGCGAGACCGTCCGGCGAGGAAACCGCCTCCGCCTCCGCCTCGGCCGTTCCCTCCCCTGACCCCGCCGCCTCCTGTCTGGTGCTTCCTGGGTGAGGTGTGGGGTTTTCCGACCTTGGTGGTGAACGTGGGCTAACGTCCCCTTTGTGGCTTCTTTCGGCAGGTTGGCCGGGCGGGCGGTGGCGGGCGTCGTGGTGCTGGCGCTCTCGCCGGTCCTGGGGCTGGCCGCGCTCGCCGGGACGGCCATGGTGGGAGCGCGGCCCCAGGTGTTCGCGGTGACCGGGCTGGCGGTGTTCGCCTCGGTGTTCTTCCTGGGGCTGCTGCTGTGCGTGCCCAGGCCGGCGGTCGGCTGGGGGCGCTGGGCACGTGCCGTGGTGCTGCTCGGCGTCGAGGCGGCCGTGGTCTGGCAGGTCTCCGCGGCCACGCTGCGTCCGTCCGCCGTCCCCGCCGCACCCGCGAAGGTGGCCGGGCAGCGCGAGTGGCGGCTGGAGACGGGGTCGCGGCTGGCGTACGTACGGGTCTCGCCCCGGCGGGTCACCCGGCCGGAGCCGGTGGTGTTCCTGCACGGCGGCCCCGGAGTGGGCGACCTGGCCGGCGACTCGGCGTTCCTGGGCAAGCTGGCGGCCGACGGGTTCCGGGTCTACGTCTACGACCAGCTCGGCGCCGGCCGTTCGGGACGGCTGGCCGATCCCCGTGGGTACGGGCTGACCCGCGACGTCGCCGACCTGGAGGCCGTCCGCCTGGCCATCGGCGCCGGACGGCTGAACCTCGTCGCCCGCGACTACGGCGCCCAGCTGGCGGCGGCCTACCTGGCGCAGCACCCGGCCCGGGTGGCCAGGACCGTCCTGTACTCCCCGGCGGGCCTCACCGGCCTGCCCGCTGGGCGTGCTGGGGACCGGCCGCGATCCTCGGCCGTCCTGCTGGGCCCTGGAGCGATCCCCGACCCGCGCGCGCTCGCCGTGTCCACGTTGCTGCGGGTCGACCCGGTCGCCGCCCACGCCTTCGCCGGCGACCGCGAACTCGCCGGCCACCTCACCCTCCTCCGCCACCAAACCCCACCTCCCTGCCCAGCTTCCGACGAAAGGCCGACCGGCTCGGGAGTGGCCGGACTTGGAGAGGGTGGCTCGGGGATGACAGGCTTCGGCGCGACGGGCTTCCGGTTGGAGGGCCCTGGAGCGGCGGGTTCCGGTCCGGGGGCGGCGGGTTTCGGGCAGGAGGGTGCCGGTGTCACGGGGCTCGGGCTGAGAGAGGCTGAGGGCGCCGCTTCGCCGCGTTCCGGAGGGGACGTCGTCGCGCTCGGTCCCGAGGCCGGTGCTGTTTCGCCCCGTGCCGGAAGCGACGTCGCGGTGCGCGTCCCCGAGACCGATGCCGCTACTGCCGGGTATGGCGGGTATGTCGCGCTGGCCGGGAGGGCGGTGCCCGCGTCCGTCCGGCGAGGGTTGAGCGCGGTGGAGACGCCCGTGCTCATCGTCAAGGGTCCCTGTGACGCGCAGAGCTGGGCGGATGCCACCGACTACCGGAGTGCCCTCCCCGACGCGCGCTTCGCCTACGCCGCCGGCGACGAGGGCTTCCCCGGGCGCGGTACCGCCTACCTCGGTATCCTCCGGGCCTTCCTCACGGACCGGCCGGTGGACACCTACGCAGCCGAAGGCCCGCCCACGGACTACCGCGGCCCCGCCTGAGGAAACACCGGGTCCAGGTCCAGGTGACGGTGACCGGGTGACGGTGACCGGGTGACGGCGGCCGGGTGACGGCGAGTGGCGTGGACGCGCCACCTCGGCCGTAATGCCGGGGTGCTTCCGACCGTGATGGTTACTCTCCGTATCAGATTCATTTCACCTGGTCAGAGGAATCCTCATGCGCACTCGCCTCACCCTGTCCCTGGCCGTCGCGGCCCTGGCCACCCTGCCCGGCTGTGCCGGTGACACGGCGCAGAACTACGCGGCGGTGGCCACGCCCACCGCCGCGCCCCCGTCCGAGCAGGACAAGGCCTGGCTGGGCGCCATCCACCAGGGGAACCTGGCCGAGGTCCAGGCCGGCGGGCTGGCCAGGAACAAGGGCACCACCAAGCAGGTGAAGTCCATCGGCAGGATGCTGATCGAGGACCACAACCAGCTCGACCGCAAGGTCACCCAGGCGGCGACGCGGCTGGGCGTGCGGCTGCCCAGTTCCCCGGACGCGGGCCAGCACAAGGAGCTGAACCGCCTGGAAGAAGCCATGGGTGAGGACTTCGACCAGGACTTCCTGTCGGGCATGGTCAAGGCGCACAAGCAGGCGCTGGCGGCCACCCAGAAGGAGATCACCAAGGGCTCGTCGCCGGCGGTGGTGGCGCTGGCCAAGACGGCCGCCCCGTCGTTGCGGCAGCATCTGTCCGCGCTGCGCAAGGCGCAGAGCGACTGAACGCCGCCCGGTGATGGGCGGGCCGGGCCGGCTGACGGCAGGCCGGGCCGAGCGGTGGTGAACCGGGCCGGGTGAAGGAGGTCCGGGCCCGGTGACCGTGAACCGGCCCGGCCGCCCGGAGTAGGGCCAAAACTGACCTTCCCTTGTGTGGATATATGGCTATTTAGGGTATTTGTCTCTTTTGAGCCACGAGAGACACATCGGGGGGATCGACGTGGGCATGCAAACAGAGATCCGTAACCTGCTCGACTGCCACGTGGTGGGTTCGGACGGACAGTCGATCGGCAAGGTAGGCCAGGTCTACCTGAACGATCGGACAGGCGAGCCGGAGTGGGTCACCGTACGCACGGGGTTCTTCGGGATGAAGCAGACGTTCGTGCCTCTGGCCAACGCCCGCCGCTCGGGCGAGGAGATCCGGGTCCCCTTCGACAGGGAGATGATCAAAGGCGCGCCGAACATCGACGTGGACGGCCGCCTGTCGCTGAACGAGGAGGCCGACCTCTACCGCTACTACGGCATGCACCCGTCGGACATACCGCGCCAGCGCCCCGGCGAGACCCGTACCGGGGAACCGATCTCGGGGGAGAGCGCGGAACGGCGAGCGGGACTGGCCGGCGAGACGACCGGCGACATGCCCCGCGGAACGTCCGGCGAGATGAGCGGCGGACTGGCCGGTGGTGCGATGGGTGCCGCGATGCCCGGGACGACCGGCAGGGAGACGTCCGGCGGTCTGCGCGACGAGCGGGACATCGACATGATCCGGTCGGAGGAGCGGATCCACATCGGGAAGGAGAGCCGGGAGTCCGGCCGCGTCCACCTGCACAAGTACGTGGACACCGAGATCGTCCGCGAGACGATCCCGCTCTCGCACGAGGAGGTCGTCATCGAGCGCGAGGTCATCCGCGACGGCGAGACGGCGGGGACGTTCGAGATCGGCGAGGAAGACCGGGAGATGATCCTGCACGAGGAGCGTCCGGTCGTCGGCAAGGAGACCAGGCCGGTCGAGCGCGTGCACGTGCACAAGCAGGACGTCCAGCACGAGGAGACCGTCGAGGGCCAGGTTCGCAAGGAGCGCCTGGAGATCGACGAGGAGACCAGGGACGACAGCACCGGCTCCGGCCGCCGCGACAGGAACCTGCCGCCGGAGCGGTGAGACCACCGGCCGCGCCGGTCCGAGGCCCGCGCCGGCCGAGGCCCACCTGGCTGCATCGGCCGAGGTCCATCGGCCGCGCCGGCCGGGGCCGCGCGGAGAAGCGCCGCGGGGAGTGACGGCACCGCCGGTGCTGTCACTCCCCGGCGTCCGCGCGCAGGCATGTCCCCGCGGAAGGTGTGCCTGCGTCGATAGTCCGTCCGATCGGCCGCGATGACGGCGAGCGGGCCCCGATGATCGCGGGTGCCGCGTGGGACCGGTCCACCCGGCCGGCCGGTGACCGGAATCAACGGCGGTCATGACCGGAAATCACTCTGAGTACAGCTCGACCTCGTTCAGCATGGCGCACGAGCGGCCGATCTCCGGGTCGCAGTCCTCCGCGGGCTCGACGACGATCTTGACGTGCCGGGCCGTGCGGCCTCCGAGGTCGTCGTAGCGCAGGGCGTGGTCGGTCCTGTCCTTGATCGTGACGACGGGTTCACCCCACTCCCGCCCGTCCCCCGACACGTACACGCGCGCCCAGGCCGGATGCCCGGGACGCAGGCTGAGACCGATGCGGCTCAGCCGGTACGGCCGGTCCAGGTGCAGCACGTAACGCCCACGCCCCTTGCCGACGGCGCTCGACCAGTAGCCGGTGCTGCCGTCGAGCGCGCCCCCGGGGCCCGTCCGCGGCCGATACGGGCTCGACCAGCGCATATCGGTCGAGACCCGCAGCGCGCCCCGCCGGTACAACTCGCCCAGGTCGATCCGGGTGCCGCCGGCGGCGCCCGGAGTGGCCACGCTGAACAGCAGGCGCTTGATCGCGTACCAGCCGCCGTGCTCGAAACGATCGTGCAGAGGGCAGGCCGTCTCGTCGAGCAGCCCGTTCGGCCGCACCCCCGGCAGCTTGCAGTTGTCGAACACCTGGATCAGCCGGTGCGGCCCCACGGCGGCCAGGCCGGTGTAGCCGGACGAACCGTGCGCGTCCCAGATGCCGTCGCGGTTGTGGTAGGTCACCACCGGCTCCCGCCACTCGTCCCCGAGCCCGTCGGGGGAGACGGCCAGCCAGTTGTCCGGCCGCCCCGCGCTCAGCACGAGGACGCCGCCGGGGGTCAGCAGCAGCCGCGGGGCGACCCCGCGCACCACGCAGTCCAGGCTGGAGAAGCGCAGCTCGCGCACCGGCGACCAGGTGCGGCCCTCGTCGGTGGAGCGGCTCTGGTGCAGCGTCGAGTATTGCCCGCCGTCGCGGCGCAGCACGGCCACCAGGCTGCCGTCCATCGCCTGCTCGATCGCCGCCTCGTTGTAGACGAACCCGGGTTCGGGCCCGGCGATCACGCCGCGCCGCTCGAAGGTGACGCCGCCGTCGCCGCTGGCGTACACCTCGGCCTGGTACTTGCCCGTCTCGGCGTATTGGGCGTACGCCGTGATCAGGATCGTCCCGTCGGCGAGCTGGATCGGCGCCCCGTGCGCGGCACCGCCGGGCAGCAGCTCGCCGGGCGTGGACAGCAGCGCCTCCGAGCGCAGCCAGCTCTCCCCGTCGTCCAGCACGGACGAGGTGAGCACGCCCAGCCGGGCCGTGTGCGGGCCGGTTCGCTCCAGGTAGTACTCCGTGGCGAAGAACCGGCCGTCGTGCAGCTCGACCGGGGACTCGCGCAGCGGCGTGGCGCCCGACGGGCCGAAGGTGACGCCGCCGTCCTCCGAGACCGCCGCCGAGCTGGTGAGGGTGACGACCTTGTCGACGTTGGTGGTGAAGGTCGAGATCACCTTGAGCGCGGGGCCGCCGTCGGAATCGGTGACGTCGAGCGCCGAGACGTTGGGGAACCCGGCGAAGTCGAGCCGCTCCGAGGAGGTCGGCTCCCGCTCGGCGGGAGGCGGATTGGGATGAATCCAGTCTAGGAAGGAAGCAGTATCGATCAGGTAAGGCTCCCCCGCCGGGGACCGCAGGGAGTGATCGGGTAGCACGCAGTAACCGGCCCCGGCCTGCACCGGGCCGGGATGCGGAGGCAGCCCCGCGGCCACGGTCACGGCCGCGACCATGACTTTACGGATCGGCACCGGCTCGCTCCTCGGCTGTCGTCCACGGTTCACCGCACCGTACGGACTTTAGATCATCCACCTGCGACGACACGGCATTCACCTGCGAGAACGCGCCGCCTCCCCGCAACGGGGGCCGGGTAAACCTGGCCCCAGATCCGGCTACGTAAAGTGCCAGTTGACAGAAAACCGGTGTCTTACGACGATCAGAGCGGCACTATTAAGTGTCAATTTACGTAGGTCGAGAGACCGCGCGGGTCAGGAGGTGGCCCCAGATGAGCATCGAGCCAAGGGCGAGAGTGGCCCAGGAGCGCGTGCTGCCGGGCCCGGTGCCGATGTCGCCGGAGACGGCGGCACAGCAGCGGGTCGTGCAGCGGATCTGCGCCAGGGTCGCGCCCGGCGGCATGGACATCGGCGTGGCGGAGCTGCCCCCCGGCGGCCTCCAGGTGTGGATCGACACCCCGGTACCGCCCGCCGGACACGAGTCATGGGTGCTGCACCACCAGATGGCTCGTGAAGTGGCACTGGTCGGCTGGCACTGCGAGGCGGACGCGGACCGCCTGCTGGTACTCGGCTGGAGCGCCGCGTGCCTGCACAACCGGGTACGCCTGCTGCAGAGCGGGCTGCGCCGGCTCGCCGACTTCGAACCCACGGCCCAGCGGGCCGTGCAACTGGACGGGCACGACCCCGACGAGGAGCCGGCCGCGCGGCTCGTCGCGGACGTGTGCGCCGCCATCGAGCGGCGGCTGCGCTGGCCCGAGCGGCTGGCCGAGCTCAAGGGCTTCGAGCGCAGCTCGGGCCTGCCGCACCTGCAACTGCTCCTCGCCCAGGTCGCCGGCCTGGAGGCGAAGGTCGCGGGCGCCTGCGAAGAGCACCTCGTCATGGCACGGGTGCTGGCGCGGGCCGTCTGCGAACACTACGCGCGGCACGCGGACCTGGTCCGCGCGCAGCGAGAGGTGCTGGCGGAGACGCGCCGATGGGTGCACGCCAGCTCCATGATCCGCGGCTCGGCCACTCCCAGGCCGAGCACCCTCGGTGCCGGCAGACCCCACATGGGGCTGGCGGAGCGCCGCATCGCCGCGAGCGTCATCAACCACGGCGTGCCGCGGGCGACCCCCGCGGCCGTCACTCCACGGGCCGGACACCCCGGCATCGAGGAGGGCGCACGCTGACCTCGACCCGCTCAACGGCGAGCGGTCGCCCGGAAAACCCCATACGAATCCGGTAGGAGAGCTCCCGTCATGCGAACCCCCCCGCACCTGCCCGCCCGCTCCCGGCGCGAGCACACCGACCACGTCCGGCGGCACCCGTACGGACTGCACGACGTGCCCGCGCAGACCGCGCCGCGCGGCAGCCTCGACTTCCCCGCCTTCCCCGAGAGCGTCCCGCCCGTCAGCCCGCCCGCCGACCCGTACGGCGAGGCCGACGTCTTCGTCGAGCAGCGGCTGCGTGACATCAGAGAGATGTCCAACCAGGCCATCGGCTCCATCGACGACCTGCTCACGCACACCGCCTGACGTGTGCCCCCAGTGGCTCCCTCGCCGGGGAGCCGGAGAAATGGACCGCACCATTCAAGGAGAGTCATGCAGGATCTGTCGCGACCGGAGCTGAGGTCGCGTGACGTCGGGGGCCACCAGCCGCGCTCCGTGGCGGGCGTCGAATCACCGCGCACCCTCGACGAGGTACGCGCGCTCGTCCGGCGGGCCACCGCGGCCAAGCTCCGTCTCTATCCCATCAGCACCGGCAGGAACTGGGGCATGGGCTCCGGCATGCCGGTCACCGACGACAACCTCGTCGTCGACCTCGGCGGCATGAACCGGGTGCGCAGCCTCGACCTGGAAGCCGGCTACGCGGTCATCGAGCCGGGCGTCACCCAGCGGCAGCTCGCCGCCGTCCTGCGGGACACCCCGTGGATGCTGAACGTCACCGCCTCGTGCGCCGACACCTCCGTGATCGGCAACGCACTCGACCGCGGCGACGGGTGCGTCCGCTCCCGCGTGCACGACGTGGCCGGGCTGGAGGCCGTGCTGGCCGACGGCAGCGTGGTCACCACCGGCGGGCTCGACCCCGCGGGCCGCTACCACGGCCGGGTCGCCGGGCCCGACCTGACGTCCGCGTTCGTCCAGCACAACCTGGGCATCGTCACCGCGATGGCCGTCTCGCTCGTGCCGCGCCCGCAGACCATCGGGCTCGTGCACGGCCGGATGCCGCGCGACCAGGTCGGCGCGGCGGTCGGCGCCGTCACCGGCTTCCTGCGCGGCGGCAACCCGGCCGACGGGCTGCTGCGCGTACGCGAGCTGTCCCTCGTCCCCGGACACGGCGACTGGGCGCTGCCGCCCGGCGTGGACCCCGGCCTGTTCACCGTCCTCGGCCCGCTCATGGGCAGCGACGCCACCGTCGAACTGGCGGAGGAGCTGCTGCGCAAGGCGCTCATCGAGGTCGAGGGCGCCGAGGCCCTGCGCGTGGTGGACGCGGCCGAGGTCGCCCCCGACGACCCGCTCTACCCCAGGGCGCTCATGGCGCAGGGCATCCCCACCTGCCGGGGCGTGCACGCCGCGCTCGGCGTCACCTCCTGCGACCAGATCGACGAGGGCGCGATGGGCTTCCTGGCCCTGCTGCCGGTCATGCCGATGCACGAGAGAAGGACCGAGCACATCCTGGCGGCGCTCCAGACGGCCGTGGACGCCCACACCACCGCCCTCATGGTCGAGTGGAACATGGTCAGCAAGCACCTGGCCAACGGCGTCATCCAGATCTTCTTCGACCGCGGCACCCCCGACGCCGCCTACCGCGCGCACCAGCTCCGCAACGACGGCAACTGCCTGCTGCGCGGGAACGGCTGCGCCATCTACCGCTCCGACATCGACCACGCCGCCGCTGACGTCTGGTCGGAGACCAGCACCGCCGGACTCGGCATGCTCCACCGGCTCAAGACCGCGCTCGACCCGGACGGCCTCCTGTCGCCCGGCCGGTACGGCGCCTGAGCACTCGCCACAGACAGCACCAGAGATCACGTCCGGCTCCGCCGCCGGCACCCGCCGGAGTGCGCCCGCGGCGGAGAACGATCGACGCTCACATAGGAGGAACCACGTGCGTTCGTCACCAACGGCCAGCAGGGGGACGGGCACGCCCGGCGTGAACCGGCGTCACGGAGTGATGCTGCGCCTGGTCGGTGCGGGGGTCATGTTGACGGTGATGGCCGACACCACGGCCACCACCCTGGCAGTGGGCGTGCTCCGATACACGCCCGCCGGCGCCGGGATGCCGCTCGGCGACCTGGTCTGGCTGACCAGCGCGGCGTTCATCCCGATCGCGGCACTGCTCGCGACCGCGGGCCGCTGGGCCGACCTGTTCGGCCGCCGCCGCGTGCTGGCGGTAGGGCTCGTCGTGTTCGTGCTCGGCGGGATCGCCACCGTCACCGTGGAACCCTGGTCGTACGTGCTGGCCGCACGGGCCGTGCAGGGCGCGGGAGCCGCGGCGATGATCCCGGCCAGCCTCGGGCTGCTGCTCGGGGAACTGCCGGAATCGCAGCGGCGCGGCGCCATCGCGCTGTGGAGCTCCGCCTCCGGGCTCGGCTGCCTGCTCATGCAGGCGGGCGGCGGCTGGCTGGCCGCCACCGTCGGCTGGCGGTCCCTGTTCGTCCCCGACGTCGTCATCGGCGTCGCCCTCCTCATCGCCTGCGCCGGGCTGCCCTCGGGCCGGCGCAACAGCGCCAAGGGCGTTCCCGACGTGCTCGGCGCGTGGCTGCTGGCCGCCGGCATCGCCGTGATCGTGCTGGCCATCTCCAAGGCCATGGCCTGGGGCATGGACGTGGTGTGGCTGGCGCTGGCCGCGCTGGCCCTGCTGGGCGGCGCGCTCGCGCAGGCCAGGCATCACCGCCTGCCGGCCATCGACCTGGCCCTGTGGCGGCGGCCCAAGTTCGTCTGGGGCTGGCTGGCCACCTGGGGGTTCGGCGCTCTGTCGTACGGGCTGCTCACCGTGCAGCCCCTCTACCTGCTCCACCTCGGCTACCCGATGCTCGAAGTGGCCATGTGGCTGACCCCCACATCGGTCGCCGTCGTCGTCACGAGCTTCCTGGCCGGGCGCATGGTCAAGCGCATCGGCGCGTACGGGCTCATCTACGCCGGATCCCTGCTCTGCGGCGGCGCGTGCGTGCTCGTGCTGGTCCAGGCGGGACCGACCGTGTGGGGCCTGATCGCCAGCGTCGTGGTCGGCATCGGGGTCGGCGCGCTCGCGCCCGGCACCTCCGTCGCGACCACCCTGGCCGCCCACCCGCACCAGTACGCCTCCGCCGTCGGCGCGGCCACCATGGCCCGCATGGTCGGCGGGGCCGTCGGCGTCGCCGTCGTGTCCGTCGTGATCGACCACCCGTTCATGACCGGTCCTTACGCGGGCCTGGCCGGCGCGCTCGCGCTGTGCGTGGCCATCTCGGTGCTGATCGGGGCACTGGCCCTGACCAAGATCACCCGGCTCCGGCCGGACCCGGGTGACGTGATGATCAAGGTGCCGCGCCGGATGCTGCTCGAACTGCGCATGACCCTCGCCACCGTCGCGGCGGAGGCGGACGCGCTGCTGCCGGTCGAGACCCGTGCTCCCTCCGCACCCCCCTATCCGGGCCCGAACCCGGATCACTACCCGGACCCTGTCCCGCGTCCCAGGGCGGCCGAACCAGGCCCGCTCGCCGGCACGCGCGGGCACACGCACTAGTTCAACCATTCGAAAGGGCTCCCCGTCATGGCAACCACATCCTGCGACGTAGCCATCGTCGGCGCCGGTCTCGGCGGCTGTTTCCTGGCATTACTCCTGGGCCGCCGCGGCCGCAACGTCGTCGTCATCGAACAGGGACCCTCGGTCCCCAGCGCGGGGGCCGACTTCCTCAAGCCGCCTGGACTGCGGGTGCTGGCCCGGCACGGACTGGCGGACCTCGTCGGACGCCACGGACTCAGACGCGACCTCGTCCGCTACTACCACGACGGCGACCCCATCCAGGACTGCCACTTCCCCGGCGGCGGCTTCCTCATCCGTCCGTACCGTGAGCTGGTCGAGCTCATCTACACCTCCTGCGCGATGGAGGGCGTCGAGTTCCGGTTCGACGTCAGCATCGACGACATCGCCACGGACGGGGACCACGTGGAGGAGCTGACGCTCTCCGACGGCCGGCGGCTGCGCGCCGGCGTCGTCATCGGCGCCGACGGCACCAAGTCCGCGATCCGCCGGGTGCTCGGCATCGAGCAGCTCACCATGCCGTACGAACGGCTGCTCATGCGGGTGGCCACCGTGCCGCTGAGCGCCAGCGTCGCCCGGCTCAACCGGCTCTACTTCAGCTCGGAAGGCTGGATGACCTACCTGTACCCGATCAACAGGGACCAGGCCAGGGTGTTCGTCGGCCTGCCGCCGGAGGCGGACAAGGAGATCTTCCAGGACGGCATCCCGGTGCTGCTGGACGAGCTGAAGAAGTTCGTCACCGAGAGCTCCGACGCCTTCAACTTCCTGCTGCCCGCCACCTGGCAGCGCATCAAGGTCTCCTCGCTGCGGGTGGAGGCCTACCACAAGGGCAACGCCGCCCTGCTCGGCTCGGCCGCGTTCGCCTGCCACCCGATGACGGGCATGGGCATGAGCTACACCCTGCACGACGCCGAGATCCTGGCCGACGTCATCTGCGCGGCCGGCGGCGACCACGACCTGCTCGACCGGCTGCTCGGGGCCCGCTACGAGCCGCGCAGGCAGGCCCACAGGGAGCTCATCGACTACGGCGACGCGCTCGCCTCCACCTTCCGCGACCGGGCCGCCTACCTCGCGGCCTTCCGCCCCGACCTGCACGTCCACGGCGAGTCCGCGGCCACGGCCCCCCTGGCACCGGCCGGGTGAGCCGTACGGGACCGGCAGCGGAAGCCGCACGGGACCGGGCAGGCGCCGCGTGAGCCGCGCCGGCCCGGGCGAGGGACCCGTGCGGACGTGCCGAGCCGGTGTCCCCGCCGCCCGCCATTCCCCACCAGGTGGGGCCGCCCGGCGCCGACGCTGAGGGCGTGAGGCGGTCCCGATCCCCAGGCGGCGGGGACGCCCATGGTAGGGCGGGCACTACCACGAAGCCGGGTGACAGCGGGGGTCCGCGAGCCCTCTGTCCCTGGCGATGCTAGGAGGACCATTCCCCTCCTTGGCATCGGAGACGTACGTGACTGTGGCAGAGACCTCCCGCCCGGCCCCGGGACAACGGCGGGGAAGCGACTTCGCGCGGCTGTCGCGGCGCATCGCCCAGGAAGGGCTGCTGGACAAACGGCCCGGCTACTACGCGGTCCGGATCGGCCTGGTCGCCGCCCTGTTCGCGGGCACCTGGACGCTGTTCGCCGCCGTCGGCGACTCCTGGTGGCAACTGCCCGTCGCGGTGCTGCTGGCGGTGGCGTTCGCGCAGGTCACCCTGCTCGCCCACGACCTGGCGCACGGGCAGATCGCGCGGTCGCGGCGCGTCGCCAGGATCGCCGGGCTGCTGGTCGGCAACCTGGCCGTCGGCCTCAGCTACGGCTGGTGGATGGACAAGCACACCCGCCACCACGCCAACCCCAACCACGAGGACCACGACCCGGACGTCGCCCCCGACATCCTCGTCTGGTCCGAGAAGCAGGCCGGGGAGAGCCGCGGACTGCCCCGGTTCATCGGCCGCCACCAGGCCTGGCTGTTCTTCCCGCTGCTCACGCTCGAAGGGCTCAACCTGAAGCTCTCCAGCTTCCGCGCGCTGCGCCGCAGGTCACTCAAGGGCAGGGGCACCGAGGGGCTGCTGCTGAGCGCGCACGTGCTGGCCTACCTGGGTGCGGTGTTCCTGGTGCTGCCGCTGCCCAAGGCGCTGCTCTTCCTGGTCGTCCACCAGGCGTGCTACGGCGTCTACCTCGGCTGCACCTTCGCGCCCAACCACAAGGGCATGCCCGTGCTCACCGCCGAGGACGAGCTGGACTTCCTCCGCCGCCAGGTGCTCACCTCGCGCAACGTGCGCGGCGGGCGGCTGGTCAACACCGCGCTCGGCGGGCTCAACTTTCAGATCGAGCACCACCTGTTCCCCAGCATGCCCACCGCCAACCTGCGCAGGGCGCAGCCGATCGTGCGCGACTACTGCGCCTCGCTCGGCATCGACTACGTCGAATGCGGGCTGGTGGAGTCATGGACACAGGCGCTGCGCCACCTGCACGAGGTGGGCCGGCCGCTGCGCGAGGCCAGGACGTGACGCTCGCAGGAGGCGGGCTCGTAGCGGCGCGGGTCAGGACGTGACGATCAGCTCCATGCCGTTGTCGTCCTGGCGGACCTGATGCCCGGCGTCGGTCAGCACGGTCCGCAGCGCCAGCTGCACCGCCGCGCGGATCGTGGCGTACTTGACCAGCTGCTCCGCCGAGGCGCCCCAGGCGATGACCACTCCGCGCGCCGGATCCTGCCAGATGCCGAGCCCGCTGTCGGCGGACATCAAGGACGGCTCGACGGTGAAGCCGGCCTCGGCGAGCTCCTGCCGGACCACGCGCTCCAGGTCCTCGCCGGCCTTCGTGACGATGTCCATCGGAACCGGCTGCCCCCACGCGGGCGTTTCGAACCTCGGTGGTCCCGACGAACTCTGTGGAAAGATGTCGGCTGTGCCCACTCCGTCCCTCTCCGGGCCCTTCGCCCGCGCCGCGTTCCGTGGCGCGCCGTCGGACACCGGGGACGCTGTCGGAGGAACGGGGTTGCGGCTGGCGCGGGCCGTGGTGTTCGCGACCGTGTGCGGGGGGGTGTCGGCCGGTGGGCACGCGCTGGCCGGCGGGGGAGCGGTGCCGTTCGGGGCCTACCTGGCCGGGACGCTCGCCGCCTTCGCGCTGGCGTACCTGATCGACGGGCGCGAGCGGGGCCTCGCGGCCGTGCTGGCCGCCACCGTGGGCACCCAGCTGGTGCTGCACCTGTTCTTCGAACGGCTCGCACCCGCGCGGACCCACCTCCCCGCCCCTTTCGGACCGCAGCCGGACCCAGGCCACCTTTTGCACGGGACTTCGCCGAGCGGGCACCCCTCGTTCAGCATGGCGCTGGCCCATCTCACGGTCGCGGCGCTGACGGCGTGGTGGCTGCATCGGGGCGAGCGCGCGTTGTGGACCATGATCCGGCTGTGCGGCACGGAGTGCCCGGTCGTGGGGCCTCTCGTGGGCTCGCTCGTACGCCTGCTCGTCCCCGCCCCGGCACCGGACGGCGCGGAAACGGCGGGGCGGGACGGGCGGCCGATGACGTACGGCGCCGCCGCCTGCTCGGGCAGGGCCGTACCGCGGACGATCAGCAGGCGAGGACCACCGGCGACGGCGCGTCACTGACGCACCTCCCCGCCCTTGCCTGTGCCCGGACGGCGGCGCCGTGGGCGCGGTCGTCCGGATGATCTCTGGAGACCAGCATGACAATCCCGCCGCGACACATCCGCAAGGCCGCGCTGGTGGCGTTCGCCTGCGCCCTTTTCCTGATATTTCCGGCCTCGCCCGCCTTGGCCCACGACTCGCTCAAGAGCAGCTCGCCCGCGAAGAACGCCCAGGTCTCCTCGCTCAAGGAGGTCGAACTCGAATTCACCGCCGGCGTGAAGTTCCCGTTCGTCGTGCTCCACGACGCGGCGGGCAAGGAGATCGGCCTCGGCGAGCCCCGGCTGGACGGCCCGCTCGTCCTCGCCGACGTGCCGCAGCCTCTCCTGCCGGGCTCGTACGTGCTCGCCTGGCGCGTCGTCTCCTCGGACGGGCATCCCATCGAGGGGGAGATCCCCTTCGGCGTGCGCGGATCCTCCTCGACGGCGTCGCCCTCGGGCGAGCAGACCGCGCCGGCGGACGGCCAGTCCGCCGCCCCCGCCACCGACGCTCCTGCGAGCGGTGCCGCCGCGGGAGCGGCCGGCGGGACGGACGCATCCGCGGTGGCCGGGCAGCAGCCCGCGTCTTCGTCGGGCGTTCCCGGGTGGATCTGGGGCGGGCTGGCCGTGCTGGTGGTGCTGGGCGCGTTCGTCCTGCTGAGGACCACGCGCCGGGGCCGTGACCGGGAGGACGCGGACGCGGGCTGAGCAAGCCGGGCGGCGCGCTGCCCGGCTTCGCGGGAGCCTTAACGACCGGGACAGCGGGGCGGGGTCAGCGGCCGGTCAGGCGGGGGAGGGCGTCGCCGTACAGGTCCCGGCTGGCGTCCGTCTGGGCGATGAAGTCGCCGGGGAAGCCCAGCTCGAACTCCGCCGCCCCCTCCAGCCGCCGCACCGCCTCCTCGGGCAGCCGTACGTCCGAGGCCCCCAGGAGCTCCGCGAGCTGCTCGGCGGTGCTCGCCCCGAGGATGGGATGCACGCCACGCGACACCGCCCAGGCGATGGCCACCTGCGAGGCCGTCACGCCCAGCTCGCCGGCCACCTCCGTCACGACCCGCACCGCCGCCCGGTCCCGTTCGCTGATCGACTCCGGCGACACCCGCGAGGCCGCCGCCCCCGGACGGGCGTACCGGCCGGACAGCACGCCCCGCGCGAGCACGGCCCACGCCGCCACGCTCATCCCGTACGCCCGCGCCATCGGCAGCAGCTCGCGCTCCACGTCCCGCCACAGCAGGCTGTAGGGCACCTGCAGCCCGGCGAACGGCGTCCACCCCCGCCACTCCGCCAGCGTGTTGGCCCGGCTGACCAGCCAGGCCGGCGCGTCGGAGATGCCCACGTAGAGCACCTTGCCCGAGCGGACCACGTCGTCCAGCGCCCGCATCGTCTCCTCTATGGGCGTGTGGCGGTCCCACACGTGCACCCAGAACAGGTCGACGTAGTCGGTGCGCAGCCGGCGCAGGCTCTGCTCCAGTGACAGCACGAGGTTCTTGCGGTGGTTGCCGGCCGCGTTCAGGTCGGTGCGGTCGCGGGTGCCGGTGTACTTCGTCGCCAGGACGAAACGGTCGCGGCGGCCCTGGAGCAGCTCGCCGACGACGCTCTCGCTCTCGCCGTACATGGAGGCGGTGTCGATCACGTTGCCGCCGGCGTCGGCGTACGTGCCGAAGATCCGCCGCGCCTCCGGCGAGGACTCCTGGTAGGTCATCGCGCCGAGGAACAGCTCGGACACCCGCAATCCGGTACGCCCGAGCAGCCGATACCGCATCTCGCCCTGCCCGGGCCGGGTCGTCTTGGTCATGGACACCCACCCTGCCGTGCCACCGTACGCGCAGGAAGGCCGGGCCCGGACTGGCCCCCGGAGGGCCACGATAAGGGGGCTTCGCGCCCCCTAGACTCGGCACCGTGAGTGACAACGAGCTGGGCGCCTACCTGCGCGCACGCCGGGAGGCGACCAGGGTCGCCGACGTCGGCCAGCCCGGCGGCCCGCGCCGGCGCACCCCGGGGCTGCGCAGGTCGGAGCTGGCCACCGTGGCGGGGGTGAGCGTCGAATACCTGACCAGGCTGGAGCAGGGCCGCGACCGCAACCCGTCGGTGGCGGTGCTCGCCTCGCTCGCCGAAGCCCTGCGCCTGACGCCGCAGGAGCGGATCTACCTGCGTCACCTGGCCAAGGTGGCCGGCGGCGGCCTCGCGCTCTGCCCGGCGGGGGCCCAGGCGCCCCACAGCACCGTGCGGCCCACCGTGCGGGCGCTGCTCGACCGGCTCGAACCCGCCCCCGCGGCGCTGCTCAACCGGCTGGGCGACGTGCTCGCCCACACCACCGGCTTCGAGCGGCTGCACGCTCCCACCGGCCTGCTGGAGCACGACGTGCCCAATCTGACCCGCTTCGTCTTCACCGACGCGCGGGCCAGGACCGCCTACCCCGACTGGGACCGGGTCGCCGACGAGCACGCCGCCATGCTGAAGTACGAGGCCGGCGCCGACGACCCCTGGGCGGCCGAGCTGTTCGACGAGCTGTCCTTCGTGGCGGGGGAGTCCTTCACCGGGCGTCTTGCCGCCACGCCCGGGCCGCCGGTGCCGGACGACGTGCAGCGCTTCGCGCATCCGGAGGCCGGCGAGCTGCGGCTGGCCAGGGAGCAGCTCGACCTGACAGGGTCGGAGCAGCGCATCGTGGTCTACCTGCCCGCCGACGCCGCCACCGGCGCCGCGCTCGACCGGCTCACGCGCGGCGCAGCGAGCGGGTCAGACCGGCGGCGATCGTCGTGGCCAGCACCCAGCCCGCCGCGATCAGCCCGTACGCCAGCCACTGCGTCCCACCACCCGGGTTGAACGCCTTCTCCTGGCCGAAGTCGATGATCGGCAGCAGCAGGTCGAGCGAGTAGACCAGCGCGCTGAACTCCGGCGCCTCACCCGCTTTCAGCGGCGGCGGCTCGTTCTGGGCGAACACCAGCGTGCCGAGGCCCAGCAGCGCCAGCAGCCAGCCGGCCGCGCGCAGCGGGCGGAAGCCGTAGCCGACGGTGACGTCCTGGAGGTGCCCCCACAGGCGCGCGTACCAGGGCAGTGACGAGCGGCGCTGCTGCTGGCCGGCCAGCAGCGTGTCACGGGCGTCGGCGTCGCTGCCGAGGCGCCGGTAGAGCGCGGCGAGCTGTTCGTAGGCGTTGGGCAGGTAGCCGTCGATGTCGCGGCCGAGCCAGCCCAGCCGTTCGGCGGCCGGCAGCATGGGTTCGAGCGCCTCGTACGACAGCCCGTCCATGCGTAACTCGTCCGGCCACACGCCGGGGCTGTCGCGCAGCACCCCGATGCGGGCGTGCCGCAGCTCGACCGTGCCCTCGACCGGCTTGGCGGTGTGCAGCGACAGCTCCCGCGTCTCCATCCCGAGGCATTTGAGCGCCACGTCACCGGGCGCCTCCAGCGTGGCCCGCTTGAGGCACAGGCGGCTGCCGATCCTGGCGTTGGTCAGCCGGATGCGCCCGCGCGCCGAGAAGCCGTCGCAGAGGTTGAGCACCTTGCCGACCGTGAGGCCGTTGGCCGACAGCGCCGCGCCGCCCGGGTTGACCAGCGTGGCGCCGTCGAAGTGGACGGGGCCGCTGACGGAGGCGTCGAGCAGGCTGATCTCGCCCTCGGCGATGAGCCCGTCGCGGGCCACGAGGGCGCCGTCGACGACGAGGCCGTCGCCCGCCAGCACGAGGTCACCGGGGTTGCGCAGGTGGGCGCCGTTGAGGTTGAACGAGCGGCTGACGGCGGCAGCCTCGATCCAGACGATGCCCTCCACCTCGGTCAGCGACATGAAGAACCCGCCCTCGGCGTTGAGCCCGCCGGCGCGCACCGCGAGCCGGCCGGGGTTGCGCAGCCGGGAGCCGCGCAGCGAGAGCGGCCCGCCGACCCGGGCGAAGCGCAGGCTGAACTCGCCGTCCACCTCGACGTCCCTGGCGAACAGCGCGACCTGCACGACCAGATTGGACCCGCCGAACGCCACTCCGCCCGGCGCCCGCAGGCGCGCGCCGTCGAGCTGGACCGCGCCGCCGATGTTGGCCGCGGTGAGCAGGATCTCGCCGTCGCAGCGGAAGCCGTCCTCGGCGCGCAGGCTGGCGCCGAGATCGAGGTGCTCGGCGTTGAGCGCGGTGCCGCCGGGGTGGTCGAGGCGGGCGCCGTTGAGCGTGAGGTTGCCGTTGATCCGGGCGCCCGGCAGGCGCAACTCGCCGCGTACGTGGCAGCCGACCAGCCGCAGGTTTCCCTCGACCTGGATGTTGGAGGCGATCAGGCCGGGCAGGTGGGAGCCGGCGAAGCTGAGGAAGCGGGTGCGGGCCTGGTAGAGGTCGGGGACCTCGTCGAACGCGCAGTCGTGCAGGATGACCGGGAAGTCGATCTCGCCGAACGCCAGCTTGAGCGTGCCGGTGATGCGCGCCCCGGTCAGGCGCAGGCCGGGTTTGTCGGCGGGCTCGCTGTATTCGGCCAGCAGCAGCCGTTCCAGCACCTCCGCGCGGATCTCGCGCCCGGAGCCCCAGGAGGCGGCGCCGGCGGGGGAGTCGCGGGCGGGGTCGCCCGAGCGCAGGTCGACCTTGGCGCCGCGGGCCACGGCGGCGGAGACGGCCTGCTCGGCGGGGGTGAGTTCGGCGTTCGGCAAGAGGTGTCCCGGGGGGTGGGGGTCAGTCTCGTACGTCAAACCCTAGAGCCCCGGCCACCACGGTCGCCTGGAACGGGTCGATGATCGCGCCCTTGATCGTGACCTCGCGCGGGTCGAGCGCGCTCAGATCGCTGCCGCGCAGATCGCATCCGGTGAGGTCGGCCTCGCGCAGCCACGCGCCGGACAGGTCGCAGCGCCGCAGCTCGGCGCCCGACAGCCGGGCCGCCGACAGGTCGGCCTCGCGCAGCCGGGTGCCGTGGAAGGCGCTGCCGCGCAGGTCGGCGCCGGGCAGGGCGACGTAGGACCAGTCGCCGCCGGACACCTTGAGCAGCCCGTAGGTGCAGCCGTCGAACACGCAGCCGGTCAGCTTGCAGCCCGTGAACGTGGCGTCGAAGAACGAGCAGCGGGAGAACACGCAGTTGAGGAAGCGCGCGTCCTCGTGGACCGAGACGTTGAAGCGCACGTTTCTGAACTGGCACTCCTCGAAGGAGGAGCCGTGGTCGGACAGCTCGGTCAGGTCCACGTCCTGGAACAGCACCCGGCGATGATTCTCGCCGGAGATGTCGAGGCTGTCCCAGTCAGCGGACCTGATCGTCCGCTCCACCGGGGGTGCGGGAACGCCGAGCCTGCGGTCTGTCATGCGAACAAACTAGCGGATCGGCGCTCCCGCGTCAGGCCGCCCGGTTGGCGATGGAGGTGATGAGCGGCTGCACCAGCTTGGCCGCCAGCGGGCCGAACGCCGCCAGGATGAGCACGTACGCCGCCGCCAGCGCTCCCAGGTCGGGATGCACGCCCGCGCCCACCGCGAGACCGGCGATGACGATGTTGAACTCACCGCGCGGGATGAGCGCGATGCCCGCCCGCGCCTGGCCGGCCTTGGCGATGCCCGCCTGTTTGGCCGCGTACATACCGGTCAGCAGCTTGGTGATCATGCTGATCAGGGCCAGCAGCGCGGCCAGGCCCGCGACCGGGAGGATCTTCGCCGGATCGGTCTGGAAGCCGAAGAAGACGAAGAACACGGCCGCGAACAGGTCGCGCAGCGGCGCCAGCAGCGCCTGCGCGTCCTCGGCCAGCTCGCCCGACAGCGCGATGCCGACCAGGAACGCGCCCACCGCCGCCGAGACCTGCAGCTGCTGGGCCAGACCGGCGACCAGCAGGGCCAGGCCGACGACCTTGAGCAGCAGCACCTCGGAGTTGGGGCTGGACACGAACGCCTCGATGAAGCGCCCGAAACGCAGCGCCACGATCAGCACGACGCTCACGGTGAGCAGCGCGATGCCGACGGAGATGGCCCCGCTGAGCAGGCTCAGCCCGGCCAGCATGGTCGTCAGGACCGGCAGGTAGATCGCCATCGTGAGGTCTTCGAAGACCAGCAGCGAAAGGACGGTCGGTGTCTCCCGGTTACCGATCCACCCCAGGTCGGACAGCACCTTGGCGGTGATGCCCGACGAGGTGGCGTAGGTGACGCCGGCCATGGCCACGGCGGCGACCGGCCCCCAGCCGAGCAGCAGCGCGCAGGCGGCGCCGGGGGCGGCGTTGAGCACCAGGTCCACGATGCCGGCCCTGGCGTTGCTCTTGAGGCTGGTGACCAGCTCGTCGGCGTTGTACTCGAGGCCCAGCGTGAGGAGCAGCAGCACCACGCCCAGCTCGGCGCCGACCGAGATGAACTCCTCGCTCGTGGCCAGCGGCAGCACGCCGCCGGTGCCGAACGCCAGGCCGGCGATCAGGTAGAGCGGGATGGGGGAGATTCCGCCGCGCAGTGCCAGGGCGCCCAGGACGCCGAGACCGAGAAGAACGGCACCGAATTCGAGAAAGATGATCGCGGTTTCGTGCACCCGCGGCCCTATCCTTCGGCCAGAATGCCGGCGACCTCGGCCGTGCTGTCCTCGCTGCCGACGACGACCACGACATCACCGACGCGGAAGGTGAAGTCAGGGCCGGGGCTGGCGAAGACCTGCCCGCTCCTGACGACGGCCACGATCGAGGCGCTCGTCCGGGTCCGCACGCGCGCGTCGCCCATGGGACGGCCCGCGTAGGGGGAGCCGTCGGGGATGGGGAGCTGCACGCTGACCAGGCCCTCGACCTGCTGGTGCAGCTGGTTGAGCCGCTGCACGATGCGAGGGGCGCCGAGGAGCTCGGCCAGGGCGTCGGCCTCCTCGTCGTTGAGCTTGACCATCTGACAGACCGAATCCGGGTCATCCTTGTCGTAGATGACCAGATCCCGGCGTCCGGTGCGATGAGACACGACGCCCACCCGCTGTCCCTTACGGGTAAGGAAGTCATGTTTCAAGCCGATTCCCGGCAACGCTGTCTGTTCGACCTCCACCTATCCCACCCGTCCAAACTCGAACATTTCTGGACAACCTTACCAACGGCTTACTTTGCGGTGGTCCATGGCTTATGGCCGTCCGGTCACGCTTTGCGGGTTCGGTGGGAAGGCTCCGGGTTTTACCGGGGAGAAGCCGGTCAGGCGCCGCCGATCAGGGCGTGGGCCTGGCAGGCGATCTCCCACTCCTCGTCGGTCGGGACGACCAGCACCGCCACCCGCGCGTCCGGCGGCGAGACCGCCCGCTCCGCCCGCGAGGCCGCCGCGTTCAGCTCCTGGTCCACCTCGATGCCCAGGCGCTCCAGCCCGGCCAGCGACTCGGCCCGGGTGGTGGCGTCGTGCTCGCCCACCCCGCCGGTGAAGACGATCGCGTCCAGGCGGCCGAGCAGGGCGTAGTAGGCCCCGACGTACTTGCGGATGCGGCGGGTGTAGACGTCGAGGGCCAGCCTGGCCTCGTCGTCGTCGCGGGCGCGTACCTCCCGCATGTCCATGGTCCCGGCGAGCGCGAGCAGGCCGCCCTGGTAACCGAGCGCGTCCTCCACCCGCCGGGCGTCCATCCCGTCCACCCGGGCGAGGTAGCCGCCGAGCGCGGGGTCCACGTCGCCCGAGCGCGTCCCCATGACCAGCCCCTCCAGCGGGGTCAGGCCCATGGAGGTGTCGACGCTGCGGCCGGCGGAGACCGCGGTGGCGCTCGCGCCGTTGCCGAGGTGCAGCACGATCAGGTTGAGATCGGCCAGGTCACGGCCCAGGACGGCGGCGGCGCGGCGGGAGACGTACGCGCACGAGGTGCCGTGGAAGCCGAAACGGCGCACGCCGAGCCGCTCGCGCCAGTCGCGCGGCACCGCGTACGTGTACGCCTCGGGCGGCAGCGTGCGATGGAACGCCGTGTCGAAGACCGCCACCTGCGGGACACCGGGGAACGCCGCCCGCGCCACGCGTACGCCGGCCAGGTTGACCGGATTGTGCAGCGGCGCGAGCGGCGCCAGCTCCTCGACGGCGGCGATCACGTCGTCGTCGATGAGCACCGCCTCCGTGAAGCGCTCGCCGCCGTGCACGATGCGGTGCCCGACCGCGACGGGGTCGAGCCGAGGCCCCTCGCGCGCGAACGCGTCCATGACCGCGGCCAGCCCCTCCTCGTGCGTGGCGAAGCGCTCAGCCCGCTCGCACGGCGGCCCGGCGCCCGCGTGGTGCTCCAGCCGCCCGGATTCCTCACCGATGCGCTCCACCAGGCCGCGGGCCGGGCGTTCGCCCGTGCCCATGTCCACGAGCTCGTACTTGATCGAGGAGGAGCCCGTGTTCAGGACGAGGATGCGCCCGGCCATGTCCACGACCTGATGTCCGCCGGGTCCTCGCCGTGGTCCCGCGTGTAGACGCGGGCCCGCAGCCGCTCGTCGCTCATGTGCTGGCGCAGGTGCGCGGCCTTGGAGCCGAGCCCGGGAACCCGGTCGACGACGTCCATGACGAGGTGGAAGCGGTCGATGTCGTTGAGCATGCACATGTCGAACGGCGTCGTCGTGGTGCCCTCCTCCTTGTAACCGCGCACATGGATGTTGGCGTGACCGTTGCGGCGGTAGGTGAGCTGGTGGATGAGCGACGGATAGCCGTGGAAGTTGAAGATGACCGGCCTGTCCCGGGTGAACAGGGTGTCGAACTCGGCGTCCGACATGCCGTGCGGATGCTCCGTGGGCGGCTGCAGGCGCATGAGGTCCACCACGTTGAGGACGCGTACCCGCAGCTCCGGCAGGTGCTCGCGAAGCAGCGCGGCGGCGGCCAGCGTCTCCAGGGTGGGCACGTCACCGGCGCAGGCCAGCACCACGTCCGGCTCCGCGCCCTGGTCGGTGGAGGCCCACGGCAGGATGCCGAGCCCGCGCGTGTTGTGCGCGATGGCCTCCTCCATCGTGAACAGGTCCAGCACCGGCTGCTTGCCGGCCACGATCACGTTGACGTAGTCGCGCGAGCGCAGGCAGTGGTCGCCGACCGAGAGCAGCGTGTTGGCGTCCGGCGGCAGGTAGACCCGCACCACCGACGCCTTCTTGTTCACCACCACGTCGAGGAAGCCGGGATCCTGGTGGCTGAAGCCGTTGTGGTCCTGCCGCCACACGTGCGACGACAGCAGGTACGTCAGCGACGCCACCGGCCGCCGCCACGGGATCTTCTGCGACGACTCCAGCCACTTGGCGTGCTGGTTGAACATCGCGTCGATGATGTGGATGAACGCCTCGTAACAGTTGAACAGACCGTGCCGCCCGGTCAGCAGGTAGCCCTCCAGCCAGCCCTGGCACAGGTGCTCGCTCAGCACCTCCATGACCCGGCCGCCCGGCCCCAGGTTCTCGTCCGTGGGCAGCGTCTCGGCGTTCCAGGCGCGGTCGGTGACCTCGAACACCTCCGAGAGCCGGTTCGAGGCGGTCTCGTCCGGCCCCATCAGCCGGAACGTCTCCGGGTTCGCGGCGATCACGTCGCGCAGGAACCCGCCCAGCACCCGCGTGGGCTCGCTGGACTGCTCGGCCGGCGCCTTGACCTCGACCGCGAGCCTGCGGAAGTCCGGCAGCCGCAGCGGTTTCAGCAGCTCGCCGCCGTTGGTGTGCGGGTTGGCGCTCATCCTGCGCGGGCCGTCGGGGACCGTGCGCAGGATCTGCTCGACCGGCCGCCCGTCCGCGCCGAACAGCTCCTCCGGCCGGTACGAGCGCATCCACTCCTCCAGCATGGCCAGGTGGGAGGAGTTCTCGCGGACCTTGGCCAGCGGCACCTGGTGCGCCCGCCAGGTGCCCTCCACCGGCTTGCCGTCCACCTCCTTGGGGCCGGTCCAGCCCTTCGGCGTACGCAGGATGATCATCGGCGGCCGCTCGGCGTCGCCCGCCTTGTACGCGGCCATCTCCTCGAACGCCGTGTCGAGGGTGCCGGCCATCTCCTCGTGGTCGGGGCCGACCAGATGAGGGCGGTAGCCGTACCCCTCCATGAGCTTGAGCAGCTCGCCGGTGGGGATGCGGGCCAGGACGGTCGGGTTGGCGATCTTGTAGCCGTTCAGGTGCAGGATGGGCAGCACCATGCCGTCGCGGCGGCGGTCGGTGAACTTGCCGGAGTGCCAGCTCGCGGCCAGCGGGCCGGTCTCGGCCTCGCCGTCGCCGATGACGCAGGCCACCACCAGGTCGGGGTTGTCGAAGGCGGCGCCGTACGCGTGCGCGAGCGCGTACCCCAGCTCGCCGCCCTCGTGGATCGATCCGGGCGTCTCCGGCGCCACGTGACTGGGGATGCCGCCGGGGAAGGAGAACTGGCGAAACAGCCGCCGCATGCCCTCCACGTCCTGCGACACGTCCGGATACCGCTCGGAGTACGACCCCTCCAGCCACGCGTGCGCCACGGCCGCGGGCCCGCCGTGGCCGGGGCCCGCGATGTAGATCATGTCCTGGTCCCGTTCGCGGATCACCCGGTTGAGGTGGGCGAAGCAGAAGTTCAGGCCGGGCGTCGTGCCCCAGTGGCCGAGCAGGCGCGGCTTGATGTGCTCCGGCCGCAGCGGCTCGGTGAGCAGCGGATTGTCCAGCAGGTAGATCTGCCCGACGGACAGATAGTTGGCCGCCCGCCAGTACGCGTCTATGTGCTCCATGCCCCTGCTGCTTCCTCCACAGAGCGTGATGAATCCCCCGAAGCGCCGATAAGGTGCCGAACATGGATTTGAGGAGTTCGCGCTGGTACTCGGGGAACGACCGTAACTCCTACATTCACCGGGCCTGGATGCGCCGCGGCCTGCCGCGCGAGGCGTTCGAGGGCGGCAAGCCGCACATCGCCATCGCCAACACCGCCTCCGATCTCACCCCGTGCAACTCCCACCTGAACGAGGTGGCCCAGAGCGTCATGAACGGCGTCTGGGAGGCCGGCGGCGTGCCGCTCAACCTGCCCGTCGTCTCCCTCGGCGAGACGAACGTACGCCCGACCGCCATGCTCTGGCGCAACCTGGCCGCCATGGCCACCGAGGAGATGCTGCGCGCCAACCCCATCGACGGCGTCGTGCTGCTCGGCGGCTGCGACAAGACCATCCCGTCGCTGCTCATGGCCGCCGCCTCCGTGGACCTGCCCGCGCTCGTCGTCCCCGGCGGCCCCATGCTGACCGGGCACTTCCGCGGCGCCCCGCTCGGCTGCGGCACCGACGTGTGGCGGCTCAGCGAGGAGGTACGCGCCGGCACCCTCTCCCGCGAGGCGTTCCTGCGCTCCGAGTCCTCCATGATCCGCAGCCGCGGCCACTGCAACACCATGGGCACCGCCTCCACCATGGCCTGCATGGCCGAGGCGCTCGGCATGACCCTGCCCGGCACCGCAGGCACCCCCGCCCCCGACAGCCGGCTGCTGGAGCTCTCCCACGAGAGCGGCCGCCTGGCCGTCGAGCTGGTCGAACGCGGCCGCCGCCCCAGCCAGGTCATGACCAGGGGCTCCTTCCTCAACGCCATCGTCGCCCTGGCCGCCGTCGGCGGCTCGACCAACGCCGTCGTCCACCTGCTGGCCGTGGCCGGCCGGCTCGGCGTCCGGCTCGACCTCGACGACTTCGACCGCACCGGCTCAGGCGTGCCGCTGCTGGCGGACCTGCAGCCGGCCGGACGCCACCTGATGGACGACCTGTTCCGGGCGGGCGGCCTGGCCGCCCTGCTCAAGGAGGTCGAGGACCTGCTGGACCCCGCCGCGATCACCGTCACAGGACGTCCGCTCGTCGAGCACCTCGCCGGGGCCGAGATCTGGGACGAGGACGTCATCCGCCGCCGCTCGAACCCGCTGCTGCCCGACGCCGGCATCGCCGTCCTGCGCGGCAACCTCGCCCCCTCCGGCGCCGTGATCAAGCCCGCCGCCGCCTCGCCCGAGCTGCTGCGCCACCGCGGCAGGGCCGTCGTCTTCGACAGCGTGGAGGACGTGCACGCCCGCCTCGACTCGCCCGACCTCGACGTGGACGAGACCTCCGTGCTGATCCTGCGCGGCTGCGGGCCCAAGGGCTATCCCGGCATGCCCGAGGTCGGCAACCTGCCGCTGCCCGCCAAGCTGCTGGAGAAGGGGGTACGCGACATGGTGCGGATCAGCGACGCGCGCATGAGCGGCACCGCGTACGGGACCGTCGTCCTGCACGCCGCCCCCGAGGCCGCCGCCGGCGGGCCACTGGCCAGGGTGCGCACCGGCGACCCGATCGTGCTCGACGTGGCCGCCCGCCGCCTCGACGTGGACGTCCCCGACGCCGAGCTGGCCGCCAGGGAGCCGGTCATGACCGGGCACGCGCGGCCCGTACGCGGGTGGGAACGCCTCTACGTCGAGCACGTCACCCAGGCCGACCGCGGCGCCGACCTCGACTTCCTGCTCGGCTCCGGCGGCGACCACGTCGGCCGCGAATCCCACTGACCGTTTTTCTCTCAGACCAGGGATCCGAGGAGCTTCAGCTTCTCCGCCGTCTCGCTCTCCGCGTCCGGGTAGTAGAGGACGAGCAGGACGTCCCCCACGGGGAGCTTGTCGCGGTGCAGGCGCAGCTCCCCGAGCGCGGGATGGTTGACCGTGGTGCTGCCGCCCCCGAGCGTTCTGACGTCGTGGCGCGCCCACAGCTTCCGGAAACGTCCGCTGGCCAGGGAGAGCTCGCCCACGAGCTCGACCGAGCGGGCGTCGTGGTCATCGGCGCCGTCGCCGGCGATCTGGCGGAACGCGGCCACGATGCCCGCCGCGGCCGCCTCCCAGTCCTGGTGGAACGCCTGCTCCTCCGGGTCGAGCAGGAGCGAGCGCAGCCGGTTCTCGCCCGGCCTCAGCCGCGGCGAGAGCGCCGTGGCCAGCGCGTTGGCGGCCAGGACGTCGAACGTGCGGCTCTCCACGAAGGCGGGCACCCCCACCACCGCGAGGAGGTGGTGCAGCCGCGCAGGGACCCGCGGTGGCGGTCTGCGCCGCCTGGGACGCCGGGGCGCGGCGGCGGCTCCGGCGAGGTCGTGCAGGTAGCCGCGTTCGACCTCGTCGAGCAGCAGCACGCGGGCGATCGCGTCGAGAACCTGCGGGGACGGGCGGGTGTCGCGGCCTCGTTCCAGCCGCAGGTAGTAGTCGGCGCTGATCCCGGCCAGCATCGCCACCTCCTCCCTGCGCAGGCCGGGCACCCGGCGCACCCCTCCTGCGGGGATGCCGGCCTGTTCGGGGGAGACGAGGTCGCGCCGGGCCCGCAGGTAGGCGCCCAGCCGGTTCGTCCCAGAGCTGCTCGCGGGCATGACCGTCAGTGCCGGGCCCGGCCGGGGAGCGTGGCCAGCGCCTGGGAGCGCTGGGCGACGAGGTCGTCGTAGGTGCCGTCGCGCTCCGCCCAGCGGTGCATGAGGACGCCCCGTACGAGGATCTCGTCCGGCGTCGGGTCCTGGCCCAGCAGGTCCATGACCTCCGCGCCGAAGTCGTCCAGGGCCAGGGCGCTCGGGCTGGCGCCGCCCATGCCGGTCGCGACCGCCGGCGGGACCAGTTCGGCGACCTCGACCCCGGTGCCGGCCAGCTGCGCCCGCAACGCCTCGCTGTAGGCGTGCACCGCCGCCTTCGACGCCGCGTACGTCGGCATCACGGGGAAGGGCAGGAAGCCGATTCCGGAGCTGACCGTGACGATCGTCCCGGCGCCGCGCGCGACCAGGTGCGGAGTGAACGCGTCGATCACCCGGACGGTGCCCAGGAAGTTGACGTCCATGATCGCCTCGGTCGCCGTGAAGTGCGCCGGGTCGCGCAGCTCCTCCGGCAGCCCGATGCCGGCCATCGTCACCACCGTGTCCAGATCCGGGTGCGTGCCGAGCACCTGGTCACGGGCGCGGGCGACAGACCCGGCGTCGGTCACGTCGATCTCGGCCGTCCCGAAGCCCTCGCCGGCCAGCCGCGCGAGCACGTCCCCGTGCCGCCCGCCGACGACGACGGCGCTGCCGGCCCGGAGAAAGCGGCGTGACAGCTCCAGCCCGATGCCCGAGGTGCCACCGATCATGAAAACAGTACGTGAGGAAATGTCCATGTCTTCGAAGGTAAGACCGGAACCGCACTGCTGAGGGGGCCCTGTCAGACCCCTGGACAGGGCGCCGGCCCCCATCTGCTCCGGCGCGCACGGCCGGCAAAAGAGATGCTTGCTCAAGACTCGGCTCCGCCATGCGCGGAATCAACCACGGCGGGTACACGGTTACGGGACGATGGGGCCAGGCATGATCGGCTTGGCGACGCGAGGAGGAAACACGTGAACGGCGACATCACCCAGACCCCGGAGTGGGCGGCCCTGGGCAAGCACCAGGAAGAGCTGGCCGGCCGGCAGCTGCGCGAGCTGTTCGCGCAGGACCCGGGCAGGGCCGGGCGCATGACGGTGACCGCCGGCGACCTCTACCTCGACTACTCCAAGCACCGTGCGACCGACGAGACCCTCGGCCTGCTGACGGCCCTGGCCGAGCGGGCGGGGCTGCGTGAGCGGATCGCGGCCATGTTCGGCGGCGAGCACATCAACGTCAGCGAGGACCGCGCCGTCCTGCACGTCGCGCTGCGCCTGCCGCGCGAGGCCGAGCTCGTCGTCGACGGCCAGGACGTCGTGGCCGACGTGCACGCCGTGCTCGACAAGATGAGCGACTTCGCCGGCCGGGTCAGGTCCAAGGAGTGGAAGGGCGCCACCGGCAGGCCGATCGAGACCATCGTCAACATCGGCATCGGCGGCTCCGACCTCGGCCCCGCCATGGCCTACGAAGCGCTGCGCGACTACGCCGACGCCGGCGTCACGGCCCGCTTCGTCTCCAACATCGACCCGGCCGACATCACCGGCAACCTGGCCGGCCTCGACCCCGCGACCACGCTGTTCGTGATCAGCTCCAAGACCTTCACCACCCTGGAGACGCTCACCAACGCCAGGGTCGCCCGCCGCTGGCTGGTCGACGCGCTCGGCGAGGAGGCCGTCTCCCGCCACTTCGTGGCCGTCTCCACCAACGCCGCCAAGGTCGCCGAGTTCGGCATCGACACCGCCAACATGTTCGGCTTCTGGGACTGGGTGGGCGGCCGCTACTCCTACGACGGAGCCATCGGCCTGTCGCTGATGGTCGCGATCGGGCCCGAGCGCTTCCGCGAGATGCTGGCCGGCTTCCACACCATCGACGAGCATTTCCGCACGGCCCCGTTCGAGGCCAACATGCCGGTGCTGATGGCCCTGCTCGGCGTCTGGTACTCCGACTTCTTCGGCGCCGAGACCCGCGCAGTGCTGCCCTACAGCCAGCGGCTGCACCGCTTCCCCGCCTACCTGCAGCAGCTCACGATGGAGTCCAACGGCAAGTCCGTGCGCGCCGACGGCGCCCCCGTCACCACCGACACCGGCGAGATCTTCTGGGGCGAGCCCGGCACCAACGGGCAGCACGCCTTCTACCAGCTCCTGCACCAGGGCACCCGGCTGGTCCCGGCCGACTTCATCGGCTTCGCCGAGCCCCACGAAGACCGCGAGGGCATGCACGACCAGCTCACCGCCAACCTGCTGGCCCAGACCACGGCGCTGGCGTTCGGCAAGACCGCCGAGGAGATCGCGGCCGAGGGCACCCCGCCGGAGATCGTGCCGCACAAGGTGATGCCGGGCAACCGCCCCACCTCCACCATCCTGGCCACCAAGCTCACCCCCGCCACGCTGGGCCAGCTCGTCGCCCTCTACGAGCACATCGTCTTCGTCGAGGGCACGATCTGGGGCGTCGACTCCTTCGACCAGTGGGGCGTCGAGCTGGGCAAGAAGATGGCGCTCGACCTCGCGCCCGCGCTGACCGCGGACGAGCCGCCCGCCACCTTCCCCGACCCGTCCACCGAGCAGCTCGTCCGCCGATACCGGCAGTTGCGCGGAAGGCGCGCCTGAGATGCGGCCCGACACGACGCGGGCCGGCGCGCTGGTGCTGTTCGGCATCACCGGCGACCTCGCGCGCAAGATGTTGCTGCCCGCCCTCTACCACCTGACCGCCGACGGCCGGTTCGACCTGCCGATCATCGGCGTGGCCAAGACCGACATGGGCCTCGACGGGCTGCGCGAGTTCGCCCGCACCGCCTGCGGCGGCGTTCACGACGCGGCCTTCGACAAGCTGGCCGGCAACCTGCGCCTGGTCTCCGGCGACTACCGCGACCCGGCCACGTTCGCCCGCCTGCGCGAGGAGACCGAGGGCAAGGGCTTCCTCGTCCACTACCTCGCCGTGCCCCCGGCGCTGTTCTCCGCCGTGGCCGAGGGGCTGGCGGGCGAGGGGCTCAACCGCGACGCCCGGCTCGTGGTGGAGAAGCCGTTCGGCCACGACCTCGCCTCGGCCCGCGAGCTCAACGGCGAGCTGCTCAAGTTCTTCGACGAGGACCATCTGCGCCGGGTCGACCACTTCCTCGGCAAGGAGCCGGTCGAGGACCTCATGGTGTTCCGCTTCGCCAACACGCTGCTCGAACCCATCTGGAACCGGTCCCACATCCGCAGCGTGCAGATCACCATGGCCGAAGACTTCGACGTCCGCGACCGGGGCGGCTTCTACGACGCCAACGGCACCGTCCGCGACGTCGTGCAGAATCACCTGCTGCAGCTCCTCGCCATCCTCGCCATGGACCCGCCGCCCTCCACCGACGCGCGGGCCCAGCTCGACGAGAAGTGGCGGGTGCTGCGCGCCGTCCAGGCCATCGACCCCGCGGACGTCGTACGAGGCCAATACGCCGGCTACCTCGGCACCGACGGCGTGCGCCCCGACTCCACCACCGAGACCTACGTCGCCCTGCGCGCCTACATCGACAACTGGCGCTGGGCCGGCGTGCCCTGGTGCATCCGCTCCGGCAAGGCCCTGCCCGTCACCGACCTGGAGGTGGTGGCCGAGCTGCGCCGACCGCCGGTGACGATGTTCGGCAACGGCCGCGCGCCCGACGCCCCCAACCTCATCCGCTTCCGCCTCCAGCCCGACGCCGGCGTGACGTTCGACCTGCTCGCCAAAGAGCCCGGCAAACAGCACACCCGCCCGGTCCCCGTCAGCGTCGACTTCACCAAGGTGCTCGGGCCGATGGAGGCCGCCTACGAGCGCGTCCTGTCCGACGCCGTCAGCGGCGACCCGCGCAGATTCGCCCGGTTCGACCTGGTGGAGGAGTCGTGGCGGATCGTCCAGCCGGTGCTCGACCTGGCGGAGCGGCCGCTGCCGTACGAGCAGGGCTCCTGGGGCCCCGAACCAGCGGCCGAGATCCCGCCGGGGGGCTGGCACGAGATCTCCACCACCTTCGACTGACCCGGCTCGCCCGCGCTTCCCTCGCGCTTGCCTGCGCTTTCCTCGGGACTGTCCGAAAGTCGCCAGGGGCGTGGGCGATGTTCGACGGGGAGCCTCTTGGGGGTGACGATGGGGGGATGGACATCATGGAGCTGATGGAGCAGTCGAAGGACGCCGCGACCGTCAACCGCGTCTTCGGCGAGCCGATCCACCACGGCGACATCGTCATCATCCCCGTCGCCAGGGTCGCCCAGGGCGGCGGGGGAGGTCGTGGCCAGGGCAGGAGCGAGAAGGGCGAGGAAGGCGGCGGCTCCGGCGGCGGCTTCGGCTTCAGCGCCACGCCGGCCGGCGTTTACGTACTCAAGAACGGTGAGGCGCTGTGGCGGCCCGCCGTCGACGTCAACCGCATCGTGATCGGCGGCCAGTTCGTCGCTGTCGTCCTGCTGCTCACCCTCCGCGCCATCTTCAACAGACGCCGCCGCAAGCGCTGACCACCCCACTCCGGCCTCCGGGGGCGCGGGCGGCCCCCGGGACGCCGGGCGTCCCGGAGCCCGACCGCTTTGGGACACCCACTGCTTTTGGGATGCCGACCGCCTAAGGGTGCCGGACCTTGGGGATGCTGATCGCCTCGGGATACCGGCCGCCTGAGATGTCGGGCCCCCGGGCGGCGGCGGTCCGGTTATGGGGCGGCGGCCGTCGAGCGTGGGTTCCTCCTGGGCGCGGCGCTGCCACCTCGTGCGTTCCTCCGAGGCGCGGCGCTGCTGCCCGCTGCCCGGTGCGTTCCTCTGATGCCGGGCTTGCGTCGATTCGGGGCGAGCGACCGGTGCTCGTAAGGTGGACGCCGTGACTTCTGTGGCGCAGATCGCGGCTTTCGGTGGAGTGGTGCTGCTCGGGGCGATGTCGCCGGGGCCCGATTTCGCGGTGGTCGTACGCCGTTCGGCGGTCTCGGGGCGTGGGCACGGCATGGCCGCCGCGGCGGGCATCGCGATGGGCGTGTTCGTCTGGGTGGTGGCCGCGGCCACCGGGGTGGCGGCGCTGCTGGCCGCCTCCGCGCTCGCGTTCACCGTGGTCAAGGTGGTCGGAGCCGCGTACCTGATCTACCTGGGCGCCAAGTCGTTGCGCGCGGCCCTGCGCGGGGGAGGGGCCCTCGACCTGAGCGTCCCGGAACCCGGCGGGCGCGGCTCATGGGCGGCCTTCGCCGAGGGGTTGCTGACGAACGCCCTCAACCCGAAGGCGGCCCTGTTCTTCGTGGCCCTGGTGCCGCAGTTCCTCGCGTCCGGACTGTCGGTGCTGACATTGTCGGCGGTGGCGCTGGCCGGGACGGTCGCCTGGTTCCTGGTGGTGGCGAACGTCGTGAGCCTGCTGCGTGCCGTGTTCGCCCGGCCAGCCGTCCGCAGGACGGTGGACGGCCTGACGGGCGTCGCCCTGATCGGCCTCGGCGTCAAACTGGCCACCACCAGCAGCCCGTGACGCGCCCCGGTGAATACTCCGGGGACTGTGACGCTCTCCGGCGAATGACCCGGAGCCCGTGACGCGCTCCGGCCAACGACGTAGGGCGCGTGACGCACTATGGCGAATGGCCCATAGCCAGTGACGCGCTCCGATGAATAAAAAATTGAATTCGTCGATCCCTCCGACGTATTACCGATGATCGGCCTGATCACCGCGCTTTCTTCGTTGGTTTCGAGATGTTAGTTTGAGTTTTCCACCGGCGTTCCTCTTCGTCCCGTCGGCGAAAGGTTCATGCGTGAATCCCCTCTTCCCGGACCAGTACGACGAGTTCGTCGTCGGATTCGCCGTTTTCCTCGTCACTCTGTTCGTCGTCGGCAAAGTGCTCGTACCGCGGCTGCAGGGACGGCTGGCTGATCGGGCCGACCTGATCGACGGGGGGATCGCCAGGGCGGAGAAGGTCCAGGCGGAAGTTCGCGAGCTCAAGCGGCAGTATCACGAGGCGCTGGAAGAGGCCCGGCGCGAAGCGGCACTGCTGCGGGAGGAGGCGCGCGAGCAGGGCGCGCAGATCAAGGCCGAGCTCCGCGCGGAGGCGCAGATGGAGGCCCGTCGCCTCATCGAGGCCGCGCATGCCCGGATCGAGGCCGACAGGAAGGCGGCGTTCGCCCGACTCAGCACGGAGATCGGGCGTCTGTCGACCGAACTGGCGGGCCGGATGATCGGGGAGTCATTGGCGGAGGACGTGCGGCATAACGACATCGTGGCGCGATTCCTGGATGAGCTGGAGAATCGCACCGTTTGGTGAGGCGGCGGCCCGGCAATTGACCGAGGTGCGACGGTTTCGCACTCCTCGGCTTCAGCGGCGTTTCGTGGTCGTGGTGTTGCCCGCGGCTTGATCAGCCGGGCTAGCCCGGATCGGCCGGGCCAGGTGGCCTCACCACGGTCGTGCCGCTGGAGTACCGCGACCGTGGTGCCACTGGAGTAAGTACTAGGAGACGCTCACGCCGAGCAGATGGCCCAGGCCGAACGTGACGGTGGCCGCTCCGACCCCGAGGGCGAGCTGGCGCAGGCCGCCGAGCCACCACGGGCGGGCCGTCATCACCGCCACCGCCGCTCCGAACCCGAACAGCGCCAGCACGCTCAGCACCAGCGCCACCAGCAGCCCGGACGCCCCGAACAGGAACGGGACCAGCGGCACCAGTGCCCCGGCGGCGAAGGCGAAGAACGACGACGCGGCGGCCAGGTAGGGGGAAGGCAGGTCGTCGAGGTCGACGCCGAGCTCTTCGCGTACGTGCACCCGCAACGCCTGCTCGGGGTCGGCTGACAGCCCTTCGGCCACCCGCTCGGCCAGTTCGGGGTCGAGGCCGCGGGCCCGGTAGAGCGCCGCCAGCTCGGCCCGCTCGCCCACCGGGTTGCGGGCCAGCTCGCGCCGTTCGACGGCGATCTCGGCGCGCATCAACTCCGTCTGGGACTTCACGGACGTGTACTCGCCGGCCGCCATGGAGCACGCTCCGGCGATCAGCCCCGCGCACCCGGCCAGCACGGCGCCCTGCCCGGCCCCCGCGGCCCCGACCACTCCGGCGATCAACGCGAAGTTGGACACGAGCCCATCCATCGCCCCGAACACCGCCGGACGCAACCAGCCGCCGGTCACGTCCCGGTGGCTGTGGTGCTGCTCGGGGAGCGGGCGGGTGAGCTCGATGGTCATGGATTCCCTCCATTTGTGGATCTCTTTTCACAAATCTGGCATGTCGAACGAAAGTTCGCAACGAAGGGAAGCCTTGCCTGAACTGCGGAAACGTAGGGGAGGGGTGTCGTCCGCCGGACTTCTCCTGCTCGCGTGGAGTCCGGGCCCGACTCCGGGGTGCGGGTCCGGGTCAGTGGGATGCGGTTCCGGGGTCCGGAGTGCGGGGTCCGAGTCCGGGGGGTCGGGTTCGGGAGCGCGAGTGCGGGTCCCTGGGATGCGGGTTCGGGTCCTGGGTCCGGGTCCGAGCCCGGTCCGGGGTCCATGGGTCGGGTTCGGGTCCCGGTCCGAGTTCGAGTCCGAGCCCGAGCCCGAGTTCGAGTTCGAGTCCGAGTCCGAGTCCGAGTCCGAGTTCGAGTCTGGGTTCGGGTCTGGGTTCGGGTCCGGTTTGGGGCCAGGTCTATTGGGGTCTCGGGGGCGGAGTCTGAGATCTGGGCCGTGGGGTGGTGGTTTTGATGTGAATTACGGTCTAGACCGTAAAGGCGTAACATCCTTGCTGCTGGCGTCACCCTCGTTTCACATTTGCGTGAGGTGCGCTGCGATGATGGCCTCCCTTTTCGACAGATCGGAGACGACCGTGCGTATCGCTCTCGCGGGGCTGGCCACCAGCCATCCCTACACCGACGCCCGCACCCTGGCCCGCCATGCCGAGATCGTCGTATGGGAGCCGGATCCGGAGCGGCTGCGGCGGTTCACCGATGAGCATCCCGGGGTGAAGGTGGCCGGCAGTCTGGAGGAGGTGCTGGCAGGGCGGGTCGACGGGGTGGTGCTGACCGTGCCCAACCCCTCGGTGCCGGGAGCGCTGGCCAAGGTCCTGGAGACGGGGGCGGCATGCTTCGTCAACAAGCCCGCCGCTGCCAGCCGTGCCCAGCTTGAGCGGCTCGACGCGTTGCCGATCCATGACCGCGTGCTGTCGAGCTCGGTGCTGCGCTTCGCCCCCGCCTTCGCGAATGCCCCCTTCTGTGCGAACGCGCCCGCCCTCGCGAACGCGCCCGCCCTCGCGAACGCGCCCGCCCTCACGAAGGCTCCGGCAGTTACGAATGCGCCGCCGGTCACGAATGCTCCGGCCGTCACGAACACCCTGGTCGGCGGGAGTCGAAGGGTGGGCGGTGCGGAGGGAGCGGAGGTCGGAAGCGATGCGGCCACGGACGTCAGAGGTGACGTGCTGGCCGTGCGGGCGACTGTGCGGCATGACGTGGGGCTCTGGGCGGACGGCTACAACGCCTGGCAGGACACCCCGGGTGAAGGCGGCGGGACGATGGTGACCATGGGGATCCACGGGGTCGAGCTGCTGGTGGCGCTCCTGGGACCCGAGGTCGCGCTGGTGGGAGCCGCCGGGGCCAGGCGGCACTACACCTCCCTGCGTTCCGAGGACACCGGGGTGATGGCGCTGCGCTGGGACGACGGCGTCACCGGCACGGTCGAGATCCTGGGCGTCTCCGAGTCGGAGTCGTACGCCGTCACCGTGCACCGCCGCGGCTCCACCGAGACCGTGGTGATCGAGGGCGGCGACGATCCGGTGCGGGGCCTCGGCTACGAGGGGACGATCGAGGCGTTCCTCGCGATGGCGGGCGGGGCGCCCAGCCCGGTGCCGTGGCGGGAGACGAGGGCCGTGCTCGACGTGATCATCTCGGCGCGCGAGCGGGCCTGACCTGGCCGCACCCGTTGACAGGCGCAGTCCCGCCCGGTTACGGTCTGGACCGTAAATCAGGAGAAGGAGACCGCGTGCGGACGACGGCGGAACTCGAAGAGCGGCTGGCCCGGCCGAGCGCCGGGCTGATCGACGATCTGGGCAGGCTCGACGGCGACATCATGATCCTGGGCGCCGGAGGCAAGCTGGGCCCGAGCCTGGTGCGGCTGGCGCTGAACGCCGTCCAGGGAGACAGGCGGATCATCGCCGTCTCCCGCTTCTCCGAGCCAGGGCTGGCGCAAACCCTCCAGGACGAGGGCGCCACCGTGGTGGCCGCCGACGTCGCCGACGACCGCGCCCTGCGCGAGCTGCCGGACGCGTCGAACGTGGTGTTCCTGGTGGGCGCCAAGTTCGGCACGCAGGGCCGCGAGCACGCCACCTGGTTCACCAACGCCTACCTGCCCGGCCGGGTGGCCGACCGGTTCGCCGGCAGCCGGATCGCCGCCCTGTCCACCGGGAACGTCTACCCCCTCGTGCCCGCGGGCGGCGGCAGCAGCACCGAGGACTCGCCCACCGGCCCCGTGGGCGACTACGCGATGAGCTGCCTCGGCCGGGAGCGGGTGCTGACCCACTTCGCCGAGGCGAACGGCACCCCGATGTCGCTGATCCGGCTCAACTACGCCGTCGAACTCCGCTACGGCGTGCTGGTCGACCTGGCCCAGAAGGTGCTCGCGGGCGAGCCGATCGACCTGGCCACGGGGCAGGTGAACGTGGTCTGGCAGGGCTACGCCAACGAGGTCGCGCTGCGCTCGCTGCTGCTCGCCGACGTGCCGCCGTACGTGCTCAACGTCACCGGCCCCGAGCTCGTCTCGGTGCGCCGCGCGGCGCTGGACCTCGGCGCCGCGCTCGGCAAGGAGCCGGTGTTCACCGGCGAGGAGGCGCCGACGGCGCTGCTCTCGAACGCCTCCCGCTGCCATCGCCTGTTCGGCTACCCCGAGCTGACCCCCGCCGAGCTCATCGAGCACACGGCGCGCTGGGTCGCCGGCGGCGGCCCGCTGCTCGGCAAGCCCACCAAGTTCGAGCGCCGCGACGGGCGCTTCTGACCGGCGTGCCCAGGTCAGCAGAAGCAAGCGTGCCCAGGTCGGCAGGAGGACGCGGGCCCGATCCGGCGGCGACTCGCGCGTCCCATGCGTCCCGCGTGTCCAGCGTGTCCGATTCAGCAGAAAGAGGGGGACCTCACGTGCTCAGCACGGTTCCAGAGGCGCAGACGTCCGTGCGCGATCTGTTCAGGCGCGGTCTGGTGATCCCGGCTCATCCCCTCGCCCTCACGGGTGACAGGCGGCTGGACGAGCGCCGCCAGCGCGCCCTGACCCGCTACTACGTGGAGGCGGGGGCGGGCGGGCTGGCGGTGGGCGTGCACACCACGCAGTTCGCCATCCACGGCACCGGCCTGCTGCCGCCCGTGCTGGAGCTGGCCGCCCTCACGGCCGCTGAGTTCGACCGCGAGGTGGTGCTGGTCGCGGGCGCGACCGGGCCCACGGCGCAGGCGGTGGCGGAGGCCGAGCTGGCCAGGTCGCTGGGGTATCACATGGTGCTGCTCAGCCCGTACCGGGAGCTGGACGAGGACGGGCTGATCGAACGGGCCAGGGCCGTCGGCGAGGTGCTGCCGGTGATCGGTTTCTACCTCCAGCCGGCGGTGGGCGGGCGCCCGCTGTCGCGGGACTTCTGGACCCGGCTGGCGGCGATCGAGTCGGTGGTGGGCGTCAAGGTCGCGCCCTTCGACCGCTACCGCACCCTCGACGTGCTGCACGGCGTCGTACGGGCCGGCCGGGCCGGGGAGGTGGCCCTCTACACCGGCAACGACGATCACATCCTGGCCGACCTCATCACCGCGCACCGGGTGGTCGTGGACGGGCGGGAGGTGGAGGTGGAGTTCGTCGGCGGGCTGCTCGGCCAGTGGGCAGTCTGGGTGCGGCGGGCCGTGGAGCTGCTGGAGGAGGCCACGCTGGCCCGTTCGGGAGACGATGCGGCGGTACGCAGGCTGCTCAGCCTGGACGGGCACCTCACGGACGCCAACGCGGCGATCTTCGACTCCGTGAACGGCTTCCACGGGTGCATCCCCGGCATCCACGAGGTGCTGCGCCGGCAGGGCCTGCTGGCCGGCCGGTGGTGCCTCGACCCGGCCGAGGAGCTCTCTCCGGGCCAGCTCGCGGAGATCGACCGGATCTGGGCGGCCTACCCGTGGCTGCGCGACGACGAGTTCGTCGCGGAGGGCCTGGACCGATGGCTCGCCTGACCCTCCCGGCACGCCGCCGTACGGGCTCGCCGCGGGAAGCGGACGCGGAACGTGAGCCGGCCTCGATGCGGGAGGCCACCTCGGAACGTGCGGCGGGTTCGGAGGAGCGGGCCCCGGGGTCAGAGGGTGAGGCGGTAGAGGGTCAGGGGGCGGCCGCTGGAGCCGCTGGTCAGGTTGCCGGTGCGTTCGGCCAGCCCCGCGAGCTCCAGCCGGTGCAGCATCCGCCGCGCCGTCCGCTGCTGCACGGCCAGCCGGTCGGCGATCTCGCGCGTGGTCAGCGCCGCCCCCTTCGCCGCGTCGCGCGCTTCGAGGAGTTTCTCCAGCGTCGGCACCGACAGCCCCACCCGGCGGGCCAGCATCGGCAGGTTGTGCTCACCCGGCGGCTCGTCGGCCACCGACTCCAGGACGATGTCGGTGTCGGCGCGCAATGACAGCACCGCCGCCACGCTGCCGATCCGCCGGGCCCTGGACAGCGCCCGGCGGGCCAGGCTCTCGGCCTCGGCGGCGCTGCGCCCGAGGCCGAACCCCACCCGCGCCACGCCGCCGCGCGCCGCCAGCCTGGCCAGCATGGGCAGCCTGGTGAAGCCGCCCGTGGCGTCGTGCAGCGGGCCCCGGGTGGTGACGAGCAGGTGGGTGCCGCCGCCGAACGCGGCCAGCGTGCCGCCCAGTGCGCCGGCCTCGCGCAGCAGCCCCTCCTCGCCGTCCACCTCCAGCAGGCCGAGCGCGATCTGCGCGTCCTCCTGAGCCTGGCCCTCGGCGGTCAGCAGGAGCTGGCGCAGCGCCACCCGGACCGAGTGCACCGACGGCGCCAGCCGCAGCACGTGCAGCTCGTCGCGCAGCGCCTCGTGCACCGAGCTGAGGCAGGTGATCACCGGGTGCGCCGGGCCGCGGCGATGGAAGGCGACGACCTTCTTGGAGGTGGTCTCCGGCCGGTAACCGAGGGTGCGCAGCCGTTCGGTGGGCAGGCCGGCCTCGTGGAACGTGGCGGTGACGTCGGCGGGGGAGATGGTGTCGATGGACAGGCTGGTGATGTCGTGACCCTCGTGCTGCAGCCGGACCAGGGCGCTGAGCAGCGTCGCGCCCGAGTAGTCGACGAAGGCGGCCGGACGCGCCAGCACGTCGGCGGCGCGGGCCAGCATGTAGGGGACGACGCCGGTGAACAGCCAGCCCTCGACCGACCCCGCGTGGGCCTCGACGATGGCCGGGGCCTGCGACTCGTGGTCGTAGTCGAGCCGCGTCGTGGTGACGCCCGGCTGCTCCTCGCAGGTGGCCGCGACGTCGTCGACCAGATCGTGCGGGCCGACGACTCCGATGACGATTCCCACCCGCGCCTCCTTCTCCTTATAACGGTCTAGACCGAAAGGTTATCCGGTGACCCTGCACTTTCCCAACATGGCCGAACCAGCGGGCCGTACCCTCGGCGACGAGGAGGTGGCGGCGCTGGAGCGGGTGATCCGCTCCGGCATGCTCAACTCCGTGTGGGGGACCGAGGCCAGGTCGCTCGAACACGAGATCGGCGAGCTGTACGGCTCCCGCCACGCGGTCGCGTGCAGCTCCGGCACCGCGGCCCTCCATCTGTCGGTCGTGGCGGCGGCGCCGGACCCCGGGGACGAGATCATCACGACGCCGATCACGGACTTCGGCACCGTGGCCCCCATCTTGGCGCAGAACGCCGTTCCTGTCTTCGCCGACGTGGACCCGTCCGACGGCAACCTCGACCCGGACGCGGTGGCCGCGCTCATCGGGCCGCGCACCCGGGCGATCATGGCCGTGCACCTGTTCGGTGCGCCGGCCAGGATCGGCGCGCTGCGGGCGCTGGCGGACGAGCACGGGCTCACGCTGATCGAGGACTGCGCCCAGGCGTGGCTCACCGAGTTGCCCGGCGGAGCCCTCGCGGGCACGGCCGGCCACGTTGGCACGCTGAGCCTGCAGCAGTGGAAGCACATCACCTGCGGGGACGGCGGGCTGACCGTCACCGATGACGACGAGCTGGCCAGGCGGATGCGGCTGTTCGCCGACAAGGGCTGGGACCGGGCCGCGGGCCGTTCGCACGAGAGCCTCGGCCTGAACTACCGGATGACCGAGCTGCAGGCCGCGGTGGCCCGCGCCCAGCTCGCGAAGCTGCCCGGCGTCGTCGCGGCGCGCCGCCGCACCGCCGCGGAGCTCGTCGAGGCCCTGCGCGGCCTGGACGGCGTGCTCGAAAGCGGCGTGCTCGAAACCGGCGGGCACGGGGTCCGCGGCGGCGAGCGGGCCGGTACGGGGGAGGGGAGGCGCGTGATCCGGCTGCCCAGGCCGGACGGGCACGCGTGGTGGCTCTTCCCGCTCGTGCTCCCCGCCGGCGACGCCCCCGAGCTGGCCGAGCACCTGAGCGCGGCCGGCATTCCGGCACGGCCCGGATATCTCCGGGATCCGCTCAACCGGGCGCCGCTGTGGCGCAGGCCGATCTACGGGACCTCTCACCACCCCCTGGAGGGCTACCGTCCCGCCGCCTGCCCGGCCGCCGAACGCCTGGTCGACAGCACGCTGCTGGTGATCGACTGGAACGAGCACTATACGTCGGAGCACGTCGCGGCCATCGCCGACGCCGTCCGCCGCTACCGGGCGGAGGCCTAGTTACGTTCATGTATCAGCCATTGACCGGTTGTCCCCCGCTCACTAGGTTTCGGTCAGGACCGGTATTCAGGAAAGGAAGCCACCGATGAGGAAGGCAGCGGCAGCCGGAATCGTGACCGCCCTGAGCGTCGTAATGGCCGGGTGCGGATCCGGTGGCTCGGGCTCGGACAAGAGCACGGTCACGCTCTGGATGTACCCCGTCATCATGGACCAGGCCGCGAACAAGTCCTTCTGGGACAAGGTCGAGAAGGACTTCGAGGCCAAGAACCCCGCCATCGACGTCACCATCGACCAGCAGCCGTGGGACGGCCGCCAGGAGAAGGTCACCACCGCGCTGGCCTCCAGGAAGGGCTTCGACCTGGTCGTGCTCGGCCCCGACCAGATCCCGCAGTACGCCCAGCAGGGCACCCTCGAACCCGTGGACGACGTGGTCGCCCCCGACAAGGCCGCCTACCTGCCCAACTCGCTCACCGCGCTGAGCGTGGACGGCAAGCTCTACGGCGTGCCGATCTACCAGACGATCACGGCCCCCATCTACAACAAGAAGCTGTTCGCCGACGCGGGCGTCACCAAGGCGCCCGAGACCTGGGCGGAGCTCAAGGAGGCCGCGCCCAAGCTGGCCGCCAAGAAGGTCGCCGTGCTCGACTACCCGGGCAAGCCCGAGGTCTCGCTCAACCAGAGCTTCTACCCGATCCTGTGGGCCAACGGCGGCTCGGTCTTCGCCCCCGACGGCAAGAGCGTCGTCGTCAACAACCAGCAGGGCATCGACAGCCTGCAGTTCCTGCTCGACCTCAAGGCCGCCGGCGGCCTGCCGGAGAACACCGCCAGCAAGGGCAACGACGTCGAGGGCGGCCCGCTCGCCGCCGGCAAGACCGCCCTCTACCACGCGGCCACCGCCATCCAGGCCGACCAGCTCGGCGCCGCCATCGGCGCCGAGAACGTGGGCATCGGCCTGCCGCTGGAGGGCACGAAGCGGGTCGCGTTCGGCATCCCCGGCGGCCTGATCCTGGCCAAGCACTCCGAGAACAAGGACGCGGCCAAGAAGTTCGCCGCCTACGTCGCCTCCGCCGAGGTGGCCGGGCCGCTGGCCAAGGAGTCGGGCTTCTTCTCCGCGCGTACGGACGTGACCATCCCCGGGCAGTCGGAGGCGTCCAAGGAGTTCGCCAAGTCGCTGGAGTTCGCCTTCCCCGGCGACACCCACCCGAAGGCCCGGCAGGTGATGTCGATGGTCGCGGCACACGTACAAGCGGCGCTGATCGGCAAGGAGGACGCCAAGACGGCGCTGGACGCGGCGGCCAAGGAGGCGAACGAACTGCTCGCCGCCGGCAGCTGACCCGACAGGGGCCCGCGCGCCACCCGCGCGGGCCCCGTCCTTCCGGAAAGGTGTGAACCCGGTGCGTCATCGCCTGCGCGATCCGATCACGGGATTGCTGTTCGTCCTGCCCATGCTCGTGCTCTTCCTGATCTTCAAGATCTTCCCCACGCTGGGCGCGGCGGGCATGAGCCTGACGAACTGGAACATCGGCGGCGAGTGGGACTTCATCGGCGCCGACAACTACACCCGGCTCGTGAACGACCCGAACTTCTGGTCCAGCCTCCGGGCCACGCTCGTCTACACGGCCATCTACGTGCCGCTGGTCGTGCTGGTCTCCCTCGGCACCGCGCTGCTGCTCAACGCGGTCGTCTTCATGCGCGGGCTGTTCCGCGGCATCCTCTTCCTGCCGTACGTGACCAGCTTCGTCTTCGCCGGCCTCATCTGGCGCTGGATCTACGAGTTCGACGGCCTGATCAACGGCCTGCTGGCCAAGCTGGACGTGGCCCCGGTCGCGTTCATGGAACGCTCGGAGCTGGTGCTGCCCGCGCTGGCCCTCGTCTCCTGCTGGAAGGGCTTCGGTTACTCGATGCTGATCCTGCTGGCCGGGCTCAAGGCCATCCCGGGCTCGTACCTGGAGGCGGCCAAGGTGGACGGCGCGAGCGCCTGGCAGCGCTTCCGATCCATCACGCTGCCGCTGCTCAAGCCCGCCCTCTTCTTCGTGCTGGTGATCGAGACGATCGCCTCGTTCCAGGTTTTCGACACGATCTACGTGATGACCGGCGGCGGGCCCGCCAAGGCCAGCTACACCCTCATCTACGGCATCTTCGAACGCGGCTTCAGGTTCTGGGAGTTCGGCTACGCGGCCACGTGGGGGATGGTGCTGTTCGCCGTCGTCCTGGTCGTCTCGCTGATCCAGCGCCGCTTCGTCGGCAGGGAGAACACGTGACGCTGACCGCCGCACGTCCCACCGCCGCCAGGACCGGCCGCCCGGCCGCCGCGCCCCGCCGCCGGGGCCGCAAGTGGGCGCTCTACACCCTGCTCACGATCATGTCGCTGCTGACGATGGGCCCGTTCGTCGCGATGCTCGTCGTGGCGCTCTCGCCGCGCGGCGAGCCGACCCTGCCCGCACGCTGGCCCGCCTCGCTCACCTTCGACAACGTCGCGCGGGTGCTGAACGCCTCCGGGTTCGCGGAGTGGACGATCAACTCGCTGGTCTACTCGGCCGTCTCCGTGGTGATCATCCTGCTGACGGCGTCGATGGCCGGATACGCGTTCGCCAAGAAGCGCTTCCCGGGCCGCGACGCCATGTTGTGGACGTTCCTCGCCACCATGATGGTGCCGTTCCAGGCGACACTCATCCCGCTCTACGTGCTGGTGTCCGACTTCGGCGGGGCCGACACCTTCTGGGGGCTGATCGTTCCGACGCTGGCGAACTCGCAGGCCGTCTTCCTGATGCGCCAGTTCATCCTCGGGCTGCCCGACGAGCTCTTCGACGCCGCCAAGGTGGACGGGGCCTCGGAACTGCGCGTCTACTGGACGATCGTGGTGCCGCTGACCAGGCCGATCCTGGCCACGCTGGGCGTGTTCGTCTTCCTGTGGCACTGGAACGACTTCCTGTGGCCCCTGGTCATCTCGCAGAGCGACGCCACCCGCACGCTGACCGTGGGCCTGACGGTGCTGAAGACGGAGGAGACGCAGTGGGCGACGCTGATGTCGTCGGCGGCGGTCTCGGCGGTGCCGTGCCTGCTGGTGTTCTTCCTGCTGCAGCGTTACCTGGTCAACAGCATCGCCATGACCGGCCTGAAGTGACCCGGGCCTGACGGTCTACGCTTGATCGCCGGGGCCGGCCGTTTCGGGCCGGTGAAGTCGTCCGGCAGGGCCGACGTGGCCGTGCCGGTGAGGGGAGCGACGATGAGCACGCCGATCGGCCCGCGGGCCGCCGGTCTGCGCGACCGCCTGCGCGGCGCCCTGGTGGCGGCCGCCGCGACGCCGATGACCGCCTCCGGCGCGGTGGACCTCGACGTGGCGGAGGCGTACTTCCGCCGCCTGACCGAGACCGGCGCCGACGCCCTGGCGGTGCTGGCCCACACCGGG
>NZ_BAAAMU010000027.1:0-14355 GCF_039529435.1 Nonomuraea maheshkhaliensis | reverse complement strand
CGCCGGCGGCGCGGCCCCGGCGGGCGAGGAGGCCAAGGCGGCGGCCGGGGCGGGGGCCGGGGGAGTGCTGGTGTTCCCGTCGCCGGGCGACCGGGCGGCCCTGCACGACGAGGTGTGGACGGCGGCCGGGCTGCCGATGATCGCGTTCGACCTCTACACCGCGCCGTGCCCGCCTGCCATGTTGCGCGAGGTCGTCCGGCATCCGGGCGTGGCCGGGCTCAAGACGGCGCTGCTGTCGGACACGATGGGCTGCCAGGAGGCGATCGCACTCACCCGCGAGGCCGGCCGGCTGGCCATCACCGGCGAGGACCGCATGTTCGGCCCCTCGCTGCTGTGGGGGGCCGAGGGGGCGTGGGTGGGCATCGCGGCGGCCTCGGTGCCGACGACGGCCGCCGTGCTGCGCGCCTTCCGCGGCGACGACCTGCGGGAGTTCGAACGGGCCTCCGCGCGGCTGGACCGGCTGGCCGCGGCCACGTTCACGGCCCCCATGGAGGGGTACGTGCAGCGCATGCTCTGGCTGGCCGAGGCGGAGGGCCTCATCCCCGCCACCCACGCCTTCGACCCCCACGGCCCCGGCCTCCCCGACGCCGAACGCCCCGGCGTCCTGGCGGCGGCCTCCACCTGACATCCCTGCCCGGCCGTTCCCCGAAACGGTCGGACCGAAGGTCCGCCGGTATCGAGCTGACACGGGATGGACGTACTCATGTCGGGCGCCACCGCGCGGAGTAGGGTCGGCTTGTCGTTGGCACCGGGTGGCGGGCGGGATCGAGGGGTGTGCGATGGCACGAGCACGTGTGATCGTCTCAGCGGCCCTGGGCCTCGTGGCGCTGCCCGTACTGATCAATGTCGCGACGAGCGACGACGCGCCGGTGTGGGCGGTGCCGGCCGTGCTGGTCTTAGGCGTGGCGGCGACCTGGCTGACCCTGCGGCAGTACCTGGCCGACCACGGGACGAGGGCGGGCGGGCGGTTTCCTCCGGGGTTCCGGCAACGGATGCTGGGCAGGGCGCGGTCGACACTGGACGCGCGCCTGGTGCATCGACCGGCCGGCCGGGTCGGGATCAGCCTGGAGGAGGCCGTGGAACGGGTGCGTCCGCCGGACGCGCTGAGCGTGGCGGCCGAGCAGGTGCCGGCACCGCAGGGCGTGTGGACCGCGTGGGAGGACGCGAGCCGGTCGCTGCTGCTGCTCGGCGCACCGGGAGCGGGCAAGACGACGCAGCTCCTCGACCTGGCCGATCACCTGCTGACGGCCGCGGAGGCCGATGAGACGCAGCCGGTTCCCGTGGTGGTCGACCTCGTCTCGTTCTCGCCGGTGAGCGCCCGCAGGGTCTGGCGGCGGCAGGCGGCGGACGGCGACCAGGACGCCGGGACCCGCTGGCTGCTGAAGATCCTTGCCGAGGAGTACCGGCTGGGCCACCGGGTGGCCGTGGAGTACCTGGCCGCGCACCGGGTCGTCCTGCTGCTGGACGGGCTGGACGAGGTGCCGCCTGCCCGTCGCCGGGACTGTCTGCGCTGGATCAACCACCTCCAGGACCGCTTCACCGTGCCGCCGATGGTCGTGTGCGGCCGGGATCTCGACTACGCCGAGATCGGTGAGCTGCTGGCGCTGCAGCGTGCGGTGCGCATCGTGCCGCTGCACCGTGAGAAGGTGATCGCCTGGCTGGAGGAGGGCGGACCGGAGGCCGAGCACGTGCGTCAGGCCGTGACCAGGGATCCGACGCTGTGGGATCTGCTCGACGCCCCGCTCTGGCTGGCCGTGGTGGCGGCGGTGGCCGAGTCGGCCCGGGACGAAGGCGCGGGCGGGTCCGTCTCGGCGCGGCGAGGCGCGCTGCTGGACGCGTTCGTGGACGAGGCGATCCAGCGCGGCGACCAGGCCGGCTACACACGTGCCGACGTGGTGAGATGGCTCGGTCGGCTGGCCGCCCCAGGTCGTCCGGTCGTGGCGTCCCGGTGGGGCCCGGGCGTCATCAGCGTCGGTGACGAGGTGCCCGCCGAGGTGTCGCGCGCCGTCAGCTCCCGATTCGCCGTGCCGCTGATGGCCCTGGTCACCCTCGCCGGGGCCGCGGTTCTGCTGCGGCACGCCGGAGTCGTCGTCGCGCTCGCGGCCGCGGCCGGCCTGCTGATCATGGTGCTGGCGCAGTGGCTGATCGGCCGCCGGCGGAGTGAGGAATCGGGGCAGGTGCGGCCGGCGCGTCTCGGCGCGACGGTGGCCGTGCTCGGCACGATCCTGTCCGCGCTCGCCCTCACCGTCACCGAAACGGTGAGCACACTGGTGGGCCTGCTGCCGGAGCCGCCCAAGTCCGTGAACTGGCCGGCGCTACTGGCGGTCTTCGGGGGTTCGGTCGTCGTGGTGGGCCTGATCCTGGCCGTGGTCGCGACGGTCGCCGACCGTCGCTCCGGCCGGCGCTCCGAACCGTTGCCGTGGGTGCTCTTCCGCCGCGCCGGGGAGAGCATCGTGATCACGGCGATCTTTCTGGGGGGCGCGGTCTACTTCCTGGGCATGGGTTATCTGGTTCTGTCGGCGATTCCCGCCCCGTACGTGTTCTCCGGCGCGTGCGCGCTCGGCTTCTTCGCCGTGGTCGGCTCGGTCTGCTTCGGGATCGCTTTCCTGCTGGATGGTGAAGGGCACAGGGTCAATGAGAGCGAAGACGAGGTGGGCTGGGTGCCCTTCGCCGGGCTGGGGGTGGCGCTGCTCGCGGTGTTCCTCATCGGGGCGGACACCCACCACTGGCTCCCCTCGGAGCTCGTCTTCCACCTCATGTCCGTCGGAGTGGGCGCGTGTGCCGGGGTGTACGTGGCCTTCCAGACAGGGCGCGTGGACCACCTCCTCAGCCCGCTGGTGACGCTCTGCCTGGTGGCCGTGGGTCACCTGCCCTGGCGGCTGCATCGTTTCCTGCGCTACTGCGCCCGTCACGACCTGCTCAGGAGCGAGGGCAGGGACTATCGGTTCCGGCACCAGCTCCTGGCCGAGCACTTCGTCGCCGCGACGGCGAGCCCACGGCCGCAAGGCGGCTAGATCGCGATGCGGATGAGGTTGCGGCCCTTGAGGCCGTACAGGGCCTTACGGGACGGGTCGGCGGCGATGCGGGAGCCGCCGCCGAACCAGTCGCTCGCCAGCCCCGCCACGAGCTTGCGGGCGGTGAAGGCGATCAGGTCGACCTTGTAGACGGCGTCCTCGTCGCTCGTGTACGCCTTCGTCCCCGACAGCACCAGGTCGCCCCCGCGGTCGCAGACCTTGAGCGTGCGGGTGACCTTGCGCCGGCGCGGGTCGAACTCGAACAGCACGCCGTCGCCGGTGATGCCGTACAGGGCGAGCGCCGTGTGCTTGAGGCTCGTGATGGAGCTCGCGCCGGCCACCGGCTCGACCTCCCACCTCACCTCGCGGCGCCGCAGGTCGAACGCGGCCAGCCGGGCCGTGGACGTCACCGGCGGCGAGCCGAGGCCCTCCTGCGTGCTGGTGCCCAGGTAGACGGTGCCCAGCCGGGCGGTCAGCGCGAACACCGTCTGGCGCTCGACGATCGGCCGGTACGTGTCGAGCCGTCCCGTGCGCGGGTCGTAGACGTCGAGCGCGCCGTTCTGGTGGCCGGGCTCCGGCTGGGTGGACATCACGATCAGGCCGGTCGCCCGGTCGTGGCACAGGTCCTTGGGCCGGTCCTGGTTGTGGCCGGTACGCAGGAGCAGCTCGGCCTCGGCGTCGCCCGCGCGGTGGGAGTAGAGGGCGGCCTGGGTGTAGACCCCGAGGTACGTGGTCCCGTTCGCGGTCATGAGGGTCTTCGGCTCGCCGGGGATCGGCAGCCGGGTGACCGCGCCCGAGGCCAGGTCGTGGACGTCGCAGCCGCCCTTGCCGCCCACGTAGACGCGCTCGCCGTCGCTGTGCACGGACATGGGCTCCTCGGGGGCGGCCTTGAAGCCCTTCCGCACATGGCTCACGTAGTCGATGCCGCCGGTGGCGGGGTCGTAGACGAAGACGCCCGGCTCCTGGACGCCGTAGATACGGCCCCCGTGCTCCAGGATCCGCACGGTCTGCGCCTCGGGGAACGGCACCCCGAGCACCTCGTACGTGCCGTCCTCGATGCGGTAGCGGTAGAACGTGCCGGACGGCCGCCCGGCGAAGTACACCCAGCCGTCGTGGATCAGCACCGACACGACGTACTTCTCGCCCGGCGCGGTGGCCTTGACCACCCGGTACGCGGCCGGGTCCGCCTTCTCCAGCACGATCAGCTCGCCCAGGGAGTTCATCCCGCCGGCGATGTGCGTGGCGCTGATCGACATGCTCGACACCCAGTCGCGGTCGGCCACCTCGGCGGGCAGCAGCTCGCGCTTGTCGCCGGTCCTCCTGTCGATGGCGACGAGGTGGGCGTTGCTGCCGACGCCCGCGTAGACGTGGGTGTCGTCGGCCTGGATGCTGCGTACGTACGCCTCGCCGGGGGCGGGCTGGCCCAGGTCGCGGCTGGTTCCCGTGGCGGGGTCGTACTCGACCACGCGGCCGGGCTGCGAGGTGCCCAGGTAGACCTTGCCGTCGGGGGAGGAGGCCATGGTCCAGATGTAAGGGTCGGGGTACTCGGCGACCTTCGTGGTGGTTCCGGTAAGGGTGTCGATCTTGTACAGGTCCGACCTGGAGTGGGTGCCCACGTAGACGTCGGTGCCGACCTTGCACATCGCCCAGATCCCCACGCCCGAGGGGATGTCGAAGTGGGCGGTGACCTTGTCCTGGCCCAGGTCCCAGGCGCCGACGACGTTGGGCGCCAGACCGCGCGAGCCGAGGTAGAGCACGTCGCCGACGAACTCGGCGTTGCCCAGCGGGCTGGTCACGCTGGCCGGGCCGAGGTCGGTGATCGTGCCCTCAGGCTCGCGGGCCGCGGCCAGTGCGGGGGCGGCCAGTGCGGGGGCGGCGGTGAGGGCGGGCAGGGAGGTCACGGCCGCGGAGGCGGCCGCGGCCTGGAGGAAACGGCGGCGGGGGATCATGCGCTGGCACTCCTCAGGACGGGTTGGGCCGCACGCTATTACGGCCTAGGCCGTAATGTCCAGATCGAAAAGTCGTACGGCGTTGCGCCACGCGACCAGTTCGGCCGTCTCCGCGTCCAGCCCGGCGGCCGCCACGGCCCCGAACGCCGACGCCGGGTCGATGAGGGTGGAGTCGGTGCCGAAGAGCAGGCGGGTGCGGTCGACCGCCGCCGCGACCCGGGCGACGCGGCCCGCAGGGGCGTGGGAGTAGCAGGGCTCCAGGTAGAGCCGGTCGCAGGCGTTCGCGGCCTCGATCGCGTACGGATACCCGTCGGCGCCCATGTGCCCCGCGATGACCCGCAGGCCGGGTGTGTCCGCACAGGCTTCGGCCAGGTCCAGCACCGTGGCGCCCCACGTGTGGACGAGGGCGGGCACCCCGGCCTCGGCGACCATGGCCAGCGCCTCCCGCGTCTGGGGCGAGGAGACGGGCGACCCCGTGTAGTCGGTGTGGATCTTGACGCCGGCGAACTTACCGGTCGGGAGATGTTCGCGCAGGTCGCGCTCGGCGTCGGCCTGCCTGCGCGGGTTGACCGTGACGTACCCCAGATGGCGCTCGGTCGTGGCGAGCCATCGCGCCAGGGCCCGGTTGCCCGCCGGCGCGTCGTAGATCACCGCCTCGGTGGCCGACACGATCGACAGGCCGATGCCGTAGCGGTCCATGGCCGCGAGGTTCGCGCCGGCCACGTCCATGGTGAAGAACCACGGGCCCCAGTGGGCGTGCACATCGATGATCATCCGAACAGCCTCCTCGCGTTGCCGCCCGCCACCGCGGCGATCTCGTCCGGCGCCAGGCCGCTGGTCGCCAGGCGCAACAGCGGCACGACCGGCTCGTAATGGGGGGTGCGCGAGCCGAACACGAGCCGGTCGGCGGGGACGGTCTCCAGCGCGTCGGGCGAGTTGAGCAGGCGGGTCGAGGTGTGGAAGCCGGGCTCGTCGGTGGCGGCCACCAGGAAGTCGCCGAGGTGGTAGAAGTGCGTGTCCAGGAAGACGACCTTGGCGTCCAGGCCGGAGAACGGCTGCCAGAACCTGCGCACGTCACCGCCGGTCAGCACGACCAGGCCCGACGCGGCGGCCCGCTTGGCGACGTGGCGGACCGAGGGGAAGCCCGCCTCGACGCCCTGCTCGTCGGGGAACAGCCTGATCGCCCGCACGCCCAGGGGTTCGAGGCGGTCGATCTCGCGTACGGCGCCGATCGGGTCGCGCAGATCCACGGTCCCGACCGGAACCACATCCGCCGCCCCGGCGCCGTCGGTTCGTGGGGTGCCGCGCAGGGTCAGGACCTCGTCGTTGCCCGAGCGCACGTCGAACAGGGCGGCCCGCAGCGACGCCACCGCGCCCGCCCTCACACGGTGCCCGGCCAGGGTCGCGAGCACGGATTCCGGGGTGCCTGGCGGGCCGTCGCGGTCGGGATACGCGCCGACCAGCACGTCCACGTCGAACGTCACCTCAAGTTCGCCGACCAGTTCACCAGCGTCGAACGCCGTCACGTACGCCTCCATTGACTATTCCCGCCCCGCAGATTACGGTCTGGGCCAAAATTGGGCAACAACTCGCGGAGGTGCGGCCATGCCGCGCGGTTCCCTCACGCTCTCAGCGGCCCTGGCCGCCGTGCTCCTCACCACGGCGGCCCCGGCCTCGGCAGCGGTCTTACCCACGCCCCCCACGTCGTCCGACGCAACGGCCACCACCGCCGGCGGGTCCCGGTCCTGTTCGGGGACGCGGGTGGAGACGTTCGGGCCGGCGTCGCTGACCGGCGCGATCGTCGGCGCCACCGTCCACGACGGCAAGGCGTACGTCGTCACCCGCGGCCAGAAACCGCCCGTACTGGCCGAGATCGACCTGGCCACCCGCCAGGTCGTCAGGACCGCCCGCCTGCCCGACGCCCCCGCGACGGGGGAGCCGGAGGGCGGCTGGGCCACGGCGGTCTCCGGCGGCAAGATCTACGTCGGCACGTACCCCGTCCCCGACCTGTACCGGTTCGACCCGGTCACCGGCGAGGTGACGCACCTGGCCTCGTTCGGCCGCAACGGCGGGTTCATCTGGTCGCTGGCCGCCGCGCCCGACGGCACCCTCTACGCCGGCACCTACCCCGACGGCCGGGTCAGGGAGTACGACCCGGACACCGGCGCGGTGCGCGACTTCGGCGTCCTCGCCGCCGGCGAACGTTACGTCAGGGCGGTCGCGGCCGACGAGAGCGACGTCTACGCGGGCCTGCTCGACAAGGGCAAGCTGGTGGCGATCGACCGGACCACGGGCGCGGTCAGGGACCTGGCGCAGGGCACGACCGGCATCGGCGTGGTGGCCGAGCACGGCGACCGGGTCCTCGCGGTCAGCGGGTCGACCCTGATCGACGTGCGCAAGGACGGCACCGACGCCAGGAACGTCCCTTTGGGCCCGCTCAGCCTCGACGCGCTCACGGTCGCCGCCGACGGCACCGTCTACGCCACCTCCCGCCCTGACGGCGCGATCCATCGCTACCGCACCGGTGACACCGCCCTCACCGAGGTGGCCGCTCCGCCGTCGAAGGACGACGAGACCAGGCGGATCGTGCTCACCGGCGACGACACCCTCGTCGGCTTCTCCGGCAGCGGCGGCATGTGGTCGCTCGACCTGCGCACCGGCGTGTCCGCGTTCACCGACCTGATCGAGGCGGGCCTGCCGGCGGGCGCCGAGCGCCCGCAGAGCATGCTGCTGGTGCCCGGCCGCGCCGTCTACGTCGGCGGGCACTTCTTCATGGACGTACGCGACCTGCGTACGGGCGAGCAGCGGAGGTTCCGCGTCCCCGGCGAGCCCAAGGACCTGGTACGCCACGGGAACAAGATCTACGCCGCCCTCTACCCCAGCGGCCAGGTCGTCTCCATCGACCTGCGCACCGACGAGGTCCGCCCGCTGGCCCGCCTGGGCCACGACCAGCAGCGCCCGTGGGACATCGAGTACGACCCGGTGACCCGTAAACTGCTGGTCGCCTCCGCCCCGCTGGGCGCCAGGCTGGAGGGCGCCCTGTCGATCATCGACCCCGGCACCGGCGCGATCGACTCCTATCCGGGCGTCATCCCCGATCAGAGCCTCATGAGCCTGTCGCTCGACTCCCGCGCGGGCGTCGTCTACCTGGGCGGCGACGTGCTCGGCGGCGGCGGGACCCCGCCGGTCAAGACGTCGGCCTCCGTCGCGGCCTTCGACCTGCGCACCCGCACCGTGCGCTGGCAGGTGGACCCGGTCCCGGGCATGCGCACGTTCCAGGACGTCAAGGTGCACGGGGGCCTGCTGTACGGGGTCTACAAGCGTGACTCCGGCACCTGGATCGCCATGGACCTCGCCACCGGGACGGTCGGGCAGCGGGGCACCCTGTCCGGGTACGGCGAGCTGACGGTGCATCGCGGCAGGGTGTTCGCCGCCACGTTCTTCGGCGGCGGCAACGCGTACGAGCTGGGCACGGACGAGCCCGGCACCGGCCCGCTCGGCCCCGCCAGGCACCTGGCCACCGGTCTCGGCGACGACTGGTACACCAACCCCCAACTGCACTTCGAACCCGGCTCGTGGAAGGCGTGGACCATGAGCGGCCGGCAGCTGGCCCGGGTGGACCTGAACCCGCGCTGCCCGCTCTTGACCATCACTCCGCCGCAAGGCTAATTTCGGTCTGTGCCGAAATTCGTGCTGGACGCCCACCGGCTCATCGGGCCCGTCCCCTTCGACGACCTGCCCCGCGACCCGGGGCAGGAGATGGACCGGCTGGGCATCCACCGCGCCTGCGTCACCCACACGCTCAGCCTCTACTCCGACGTCCACGCGGGCAACGAGGCGCTGCTCGGCCTGCGCGACCCCCGGCTCGTCCCGGTGCCCGTCCTGCTCCCCGAGGCGTTCGCGCCCGCCCAGGACTGGGACGTGCCGATGGTGCGCCTCTGCCCGGCCCGCCACCGGTACGAGCTCACCGGCCCCACCGCCCTGCGCCGGCTGGCGGACCTCGGCGTCGTAGCGGCGATCGAACTCGACGAGACCTCGCCTGGAGAGCTCCTCACCCTCGCCCGCCGGCTGCCAGGGCTGCGCGTCCTGCTGCTCGGCCCCGGCTACCGGCGGCTGCGCGCGATCGGCGAGCTCATGGCCGAGATCCCCAACCTGTGGCTGGAGATCGGCACCGTCAACACGCAGCGCGGCGTCGAATGGCTGGCCGCGAACTACGGCGCGGAGCGGCTGGTGTTCGGCACCGGGGCTCCGGTCATGGACGACTGCGGGCCCCGCTTCTTGCTCGACCACCTCGAACTCCCGCAGGCCGACATCGACCTGATCGCCTCGGGCGGCAGCCTGCTCGGGCAAGGAGACCTGTGATGATCCTCGACGCGCACGGTCACCTCGGGCCGTGGCCCGACTTCCTCATTCCCGACCCGTCCGCCGACGGCATGGTGTCCCTGCTGGACCGCCTTGGCATCGACGCGATCGGCATCAGTCACCTGCTAGCCGTCGGCCCGGACGCCGAGGAGGGCAACCGGCTGGCGTTCGCCGCCGCCGAGCGGCATCCCGGCCGGATCGGCGTCTGGCAGGTCTACAACCCGCACCAGCGCAACCACCTCGCCGACGAGGGCGTCTGGGGCGTGAAGATCCATCCGGACGTGCACGAATGCCGGCTCGACGACCGCCGCTACGACCCCGTCTGGGAGCTGGGGCTGCCGGTGCTCGCCCACGGCCAGACCGGCTCCCCGTGGAGCGACCCCGCCCAGTTCGTCACCGTGGCCGGGCGGCATCCGCACGTGCCGCTGCTGCTCGGCCACGCCGGGCTCTGGCCGAACGGCTTCGCCAGGGCGGCCGAGCTGGCGGGCCCGTACCCGAACCTCTTCCTGGAGATCTGCGGCTCCAAGATGACCGGACGCTGGATCGCCCGCCTGGCCGGGCTGATCGGCGCCGACCGGGTGATCTACGGCTCCGACGCCTGCTTCCTCGACCTGCGGATCGGCTTCGGCCGCGTCGCCCTGGCCCCCCTCACCGACGCCGACCGCGCCCTCATCCAGGGCGGCAACCTCGCCCGCCTGCTGCGGCCCGGTTCGCACAGACAAGGACCACGCACATGACGCTCGCCCTGCACGGCGGAGCTCCCGTCCGTACCCGCCCCTGGCCGGCCTGGCCGCCGCCGCTCGACGACGCCCAGCGGGAACGGGTCACGGCCGTGCTGGAGAGCGGTCTGTGGGGCGCCACGCAGGGCGGGTCCGCGTGCGCGGAGCTGGCCGCCGCGTTCGCCCGCCGCTCGGGCGCCGAACACGCCGTGACCGTCGGCAACGCCACGCTCGGCCTGTTCGCCGCGCTGCGCGGCCTCGGGATCGGGCCGGGCGACGAGGTGATCGTCCCGGCGTACACGTTCGTCGCCTCGGCCACCGCCGTCCTGCTCGCGGGGGCCACCCCGGTGATCGCCGACGTGGACGCGGACGACCTGCACCTGCCGGCGCACACCGTACGGGCGGCGCTCACCCCGCGCACCGCCGCGATCATGCCGGTGCACCTCGCGGGCAGCCCGGCCGACATGGACCCACTGACCGAGCTCGCCGCCCGGCACGGGCTGGCCGTGGTCGAGGACGCCGCCCAGGCGCACGGCGCCACCTACCGGGACCGCCCGGTCGGCGGGCTCGGCGACGCGGGCGTCTACAGCTTCCAGGCGAGCAAGGCGATGACGGCGGGGGAGGGCGGCCTGATCGTCTGCCGGGACCGGGCGGTGCACGACGCCGTCTGGTCGGTCTGCAACCTCGGCCGCGACCCCGGCGGCGCCTGGTACGGGCATCCGTCGGTCGGCTGGAACCTGCGGCTGACCGAGATCCAGGCCGCGCTCCTGCTGCCCTGGCTGGACCGGCTCGACGCGGAGATCGGCCGCAGGAACGCGTTCTGCGCCGCGCTCGACCGCGAACTGACCGCCATCCCCGCACCCCCGGGCTACGACGGCGCGGGAGAGCCGGGCCGGGGGCCCGTGACGGTGGTTCCGCGGCCGCCGGGGACCACACGGGACTCGCGGCACCTGCTGATGCTCCGCCTGCACGTGCCCGTCGACCGGGCGTTCCTGCTGGAGGCCATGGCGGCCGAAGGGGTGCCGCTCGACGGCGGCTACCCGCCGCTCGGCACCATGACGGCGCTGACCGTGGCCGGCGCCAGGCCGGAGCCCTGTCCGGCCGCCGAGGCCGCCGCCCGCGAGCCGGTCTGGATCCGCCAGTCCATGCTCATGGACGACCAGCCCGCCGGAGCCGCCTGCGTCGCCGCGGCCCTGGCCAAGGTCCTCACCGCCTGACCCGCGCGACCGGCCCCGCCGGCCGGGTCAGACCTTCGCCGGGGTGGCGGGGGCGGTGGTGGCCTGTTCGGTGCGGATCAAGGCGTCGCACTCGGCGATCGTCTCCTCCAGCAGCGTACGCAGCAGCGCGTCCGGGTCGGGGATGCACGCCTGCACGATCCCCACCACGGCCAGCTGCACCGCGTTCGGGGCCGCGTACCTGCGGAAGCCCTTCTCCGTGATCCGCGCGGCCCTGCTGAAGCGCCGGGCCTGCTCGGCCGCGTGCGGGACCTCTTCCATGGCCCGCCTGCTGCGCTCGCTCAGCCGTCCTGGCGGCGCGCCGTCGAGCCTGGCCAGCATCTCCTCGGCCGCCAGCACCGACACCGCCAGCGCGAGCTGGCGTTCGGCCGCCGCGACCGGCAGGGCCGTGGTGGCGCAGCGCAGCGCGATGTGCGCGTCCACGCGCAGGTCGTCGCTGTTCAGGCCGATGATGGACGGGACGAGATGGACGAGCTTGGCCCGGCTCTCGTCGCCGGTGTTGTCGTTGACCAGGCGGGCGAGCGCGGCCAGCAACGGATGGGTGCAGGCCGGATGGTCGCTCCACCGCTCACCGGCCAGGTAGGAGGCCAGCTCCATGAAGCAGGCGCCGCGCTTCGGGTTGCGATGCCTGCCGCGGGAAAGAACCGGCATGTGATCAAGGTGATTGTCCACGGGTGCTCCACTGCTCCACGCGATCGCCGTTTTTACAGTCTGCGCCGTCGTGCCGCGCAATGCCAGTGATGTCCTGAACGTTCCCACTACCCCGCAGGATCACACTCAGGCACTCACGAACACCGCGACCGTCCGCCCGGGAACCGTCAGCGTGCCGGTGGCGGGATCGAACGCCGACTCCCGCACCACGGGGTCGCCGGAGGCGGCCTGTACGGGATGCAGCGCCACCTCCCGCCCCGCGACCTGCGGCAACGGCTGCTGCTGGGCCGACGGGGTGGCGTTGAAGACGGTCGTGACCGAGGCCCAGCGCGGATCGAGCCCCGAGGTGTCCACGTGCATGGCGATCACCCCCTCCGCCGAGCCGGGGAAGGTCATCCGCCGCCCCACCTCCTCCGCCGACCCCAGCGCGAACGCCGGCGACGACGCCCTGATCCGCAGCAGCTCGCCGAACCGGGCCCGGGCGGCGGCGATGTCGGCGCAGCCGGGGCGCAGCGAGGGGTCGGCCAGCAGCGGCCTGGCGTAGGGCCAGGCGGCCTCGTTGGCGGCCCGGGGCGGCAGGCCCGCGCCGAAGCCGTTGCCCTGCTCGCAGTCCCACAGCAGCCGGTTGAACCAGTCGCCCGAGCCGTAGGAGTCGCGGTCGAACGACTTCGAGCGCAGCCGCTCCGAGCCCGCGTGCACGAACGCCGCCCCCTGCGACAGCAGCACCGTGGCCAGCGACAGCACCTGCATGCGCACCCGGTCGGCCATCGGCGTCGCCTGCGGCAGCTTGTACGCCAGCGCGTCGAACAGCGTCTCGTTGTCGTGCGCGTCCACGTACGTCACCGCCTCCCCCGGCGCGGCGGTGTACCCGGCGGGCGAGCCGTGGTAGCCGACCTCCGAGCCCGAAGGCAGCAGGTGGCCGGCCAGGTTGCCGGTCAGTCCCACCCTGATCAGGTCGGCGTAGTACGCCAGCCGCGCCCGCCGCTCGCCGGGCGTGCCGTTGGCCGGGGCGCCGTTGGGGTCGCCGGCCAGCCCGGACCCGAAGCCCTGCACGCGCGGGTCGGAGTCGAAGGGGCCGCCGCCGCGCACCGCGTCCCGCAGCCGGTCGGTGAACGTGCCGATCCCGGTCCCGGCCAGGTTGCCCTGCGTGGCCTGCTCGAACCTGGCGCCGCCGGCCACCTCGCCGAAGTCCCAGCCCTCGCCGTACAGGAGGATCGACCTGCCGTCGACGCCGTCCTTCGCGGGCGTCAGCGCGTCGAGCGCGCGGCGGACGGCGACCAGGTTCGCCTTCGGATGGTGGCCCATGAGGTCGAAGCGGAAGCCGTCGATCTTGTAGTGCGTGGCCCACGTGACGATCGAGTCCACCACGAGCCGGCCCATCATGGCGTGCTCGGGCGCGGTGTTCGCGCAGCAGGTGGAGGTGGCCACGGCACCGTCGTCCAGCAGACGGTGGTAGTAACCGGGCACGATCGGGTCGAGCACGCCGGTGGAGTGGGCGTGGTTGTAGACCACGTCCATGACCACGCGCAGCCCGGCCCGGTTGAGCCCGGCGACCATGGCGCGCAGCTCTCTGGTCCGCTCGTCCGGGTTCGTCGCGTACGAGCCCTCGGGCGCCATGTAGTGCAGCGGGTCGTACCCCCAGTTGAAGGAGTCCGTCGCGGCCGTGCGCGCGACGCACTCCTGCTGCGCCTCGGAGTCGGGCGGCAGCGCGGCGAGGTCGCAGGCGGGCTCGGTCCTGTCCTCCTTGCGCTCGGGGACGGTGGCGAAGTCGAACACGGGCAGCAGTTGCACGTGCGTCAGCCCGTCACGGGCCAGCGCGCGCAACTCCCGCATCCCGGCGCTCTCCCGGCAGCGGTCGTCCGCGAAGGCCGCGTACGTGCCGCGCAGGTCCGGTGGCACGGTGGTGTCGGAGGCGGAGAAGTCGCGTACGTGCAGCTCGTAGATCGAGGCCCGGTGCTGCGGGACCGGGGGCGGTTTGACCAGCTCGTCCCAGCCGGGCGGCTTGAGCGCGGCGGCGTCCAGGTCCACCAGCCGGCTGCGCCCGCCGTCCGGGGTGACCGCGAGCCCGTACGGGTCGGTGACCTCGTTCGTCACGACCGCACCGGCCTCGGGGGAGTACACGGTGACCAGGTACGTGTACTCGCGGCCGAGCCACGACGGAGGCCCCTGGACCGACCACACGCCGCTCTCGTCGTCGCGCCGCATCGGCTGCACGCCGCCCGGCCCTGGGCCGTGCAGCGCCAGCTCGACCTTCCGCGCGGTCGGCGCCCACACGGCCAGCCTCACGGCGGCGCCGCCCGACGCGCCACCGGGCTCGTCGCCCAACGGGTCGCCGGACGAGCCGCCCAACGGGTCGCCGGACGAGCCGGCGGACGAGCCGCCGGACGGGCCGCCGGACCAGGCGCCGGGCGGGCCGCCGGCCGAG
>NZ_BAAAMU010000026.1:0-112441 GCF_039529435.1 Nonomuraea maheshkhaliensis | reverse complement strand
ATCGAGCGCGCCGCCGACGATGTGCTGCTGAGTTTCGGCTGGGTCACCGGCGATGAGGCCTACGGCGACAACACCGTCCCGCGCGAGCGGTGCCGCAGCCGCGGCCTGAACCAGGTGTTCGCGCGAGCTGATCCCGCTCACCGTCAACGAGATCCCGCCGGCTCCATGCTCGCCTCCATCGGCCTCGACATCTCGTCGAGCACCCATCTGCACTGGTCACACTGGCGGCGCCACCAAGCCCGCGCCCGTCGTGCCCATTACCAATGCCAGCGCCGACTCGTCGATCACTAAGTGCGGCTGCAGTATTAACCATCCAGCCGGAGCCGAGGTGAGCCGCTGACATATACACGTATACCAATGGATATTCCAAACGTATACCGATCATTGGTAGCGTGGCGCCCGTTGAGTCAGCACTTGTCCACGCGTCAAGCGCTCGTTCAAGGCGAGTCCGAAATTCCAGCGACGTTCACTACGTTCGACGTCTTCGAGTCGGCCGGCGGGACAAGGGTATTCAGACGGTCTGTGCGAGGTGTGATGGAATCGTTCTACGACGAGACATTCGCTCCGGTTTACAACCAACTCTTCACAGGTTTTGCTCATCAGGTCTCCGGACCGCTGCGTACATATCATCAGGCGACCACGGCGCGGGAGTCAGGAACTCTGCTCGATCTGTGCTGCGGTACCGGTCAGCTGGGATTGTCCTTCGCGTCGCACGGTTACCGGGTGATCGGTGTCGACCAATCCCAGGCCATGATCGAACTCGCGAGAGAGAACGCCCGCCACAGCGCCCTGGAAGAACAGGTTGAATTCATCAGGTCGGATGTGGCGAAGTTCGATATCACGAGAACGCCGGACTTGGTGACCTGCACGTTCGACTCATTCAACCACCTTCCAGGGCTGCAAGACCTGGCGGCGTGCTTTCGCCGTACCCGCGAGGTCATCGCTGACGACGGCATCTTCATCTTCGATGTTCACAGCATTTCAGGACTCCGTCAGCAGAACACGTTCTCCGTGCGCGAGACCGACGACCTGGTACTGATCAGCAGGATCGGCTACGACCCGGGCAGCGGCACGGCGATCGCGCGCATCACCGGATTCGACCGGAAGGACGTGTCCGCGCCGTGGCGGCAATTCAAGCAGCACGCCACCATCCGAGCCTGGAGCGCGGAGGACATCATCGCCGAATTGCATCGCGCCGGATTCGGGAGCGCCTGGCCGGCGAAAATCGATGCCCTGGGTGAATCGGTGAAAGATCCCGATCAGGTGCCCCGCATTTTCTTCGTCGCACGTCCCTGAACCGCACGCACCGCCATGGGGTGAGGCGGGAAAAGCAAGTCTTCAGGACATCCATGCTGCCCGAATCAGGGACGATTCCTCAGTACGAAAGGAAACAGGTCATGACTTCGCAGGTCACCCAGAAATTCCCGCCGGTGGGTGCGACAGCGGAGGCTCCCCTTCGCGCTCTGACCGAAGAGGAGATCGCCACGTACGAACGCGACGGGGTCGTCCTCGTCCGGAAGATCTTCCCGGAGCGCTGGGTGACCCACGTGGCGGAGGCGATCGACGACATGGTCACCAGGCCCACTCCATACGGCCGCCTGCTCTCGAACGCCGACCGGCACATGTACAGCGACCTGTTCATGTGGAAGTACAGCGACGCCTTCCGCGAGTTCGTCTACCACTCTCCGGCGGCCAGAATCGCCGCCCAGGTGATGCATTCGCAGCGGGTCAACTTCCTCGGTGACCACATGTTCAGAAAGGACGCCGGCTGCGAGATCCCAACGAACTGGCACACGGACGATATCGCCTGGCCCGTCGCGGGAAGACAGGCGATGAACATCTGGCTCGCCTGTGACGAGGCCACGGCTCACAGCAGTGCCCTGCAGTTCATCCGCGGGTCGCATCTGTGGGAGTCCGCGCGCGCGACGCGCCTGTCCGGGGCCACCGGCGACGACCGGGTCGAGGCCGCCCTGAGCAAACTGGGCTGGAAGCCGTCTGAGGGGCTGGACCTTTCGCAGGTCGAGCAACCCGCGACGATGCGGTCTGTCATCCGGGCCGCCTTCCACGGCGTCCATCGCCGGTTGGAGGAGGAGATGGCGTGCGCGCCGCTGCCGAACGGCCAGACCGGTCTGGTCTCGATCGAAGCCCATCGTGACCAACTCCCGATCGTGAGCTGGGATGTCGAGCCGGGTGACGCGCTGATCTTCAGCCTGCGGACGCTGCACTACTCGACGGGGAACGCCAGCGAGACGGGAACCCGGCGCGCGCTCGCCACCCGCTGGCTGGGCGACGACACCCGGTACGCGCCGACCACGGGCAACTTGCCCGTCTTCTGGAGGCACGGGCTGCGGCCGGGTGACAGGTTCGGCGGGCCACTGTTCCCGCAGATCCTGCCCGATGTTGTGCCGGGTGAGGGTGCCGAACGGTTCGCGGGCCCCGAGGAGGCCGACCCGCAGATCGCCTTCGAGGACCTGCGGGCCCGTGTCGAGTGGGAGAACGAGGCTTCGGCCTGACGCACGCGTCGCCTCTCCGGGCGACGCCGCCTAGGACACCGGCACCCCGTGCTAGCCGGTCCGTGTCGGTTGCATGAAGGAAAGTCCGGACAACAAAGGAGAAGCACATGGGTGAGGACGCTCTGACCACCAAGACCGAGATCGCAACCGAGGCCGCGCTGACCACCCACGAGGAGCAGCTGCTCGAGGAGTTCGGCACGTTGCTGTCGGCCGAGTACAACTACATGACGCTCTGAAGCTAAGCCGGCGCGGGTGGCCTGCCGGCCGCCCGCGCCGGTCCGAGCCCGGTCTCTCTCCGACACCCTCTCGAGGATGTGCGAATGACATCGCCTTTGCAGAAATCCGGGCCCGAGTCCAGCTCGGAAGCCACCGGGCAGACAGGGCAGGAAAGCCTGGACGGTCAGGGCGGAATCTCGTACCGCAAGCTGCTGCGCAATGTTCCTTTCGCCTTGTTGTGGCTGACGCTGGCACAGTCCGCGCTCGGCGACCAGTTCTTCAAGGTGGGTGTGCCCTGGCACGCGACCCAGCAGTTCGGGAACGTGTTCGACGGCGCGCTCGTCGGGATGGCGATGGCTCTGCCACTCACGATCTTCGGCCTGTGCAGCGGCGTCCTGGTCGACCGCTTCAACCGGTTCGGGCTCCTGCTGGGCGCCGACCTTGTGCGCATGGCGATCACCGGCGCCATCGCGGCCGCCCTGGCCACTTCCATGCTGGGCCTGCCGGGACTGCTTGCCGGCGTCATCTTGCTGACCGTGCCGAGCACGCTCTACATGCCTGCCGTGCAGACCATCGTGCCTCGGCTGGCCGGGGGTCACGTGCCGACGATCGCGCGCATGGACGCGCTGCTGATGGGCAGCGCCACGACGATGACGGTGCTCGGGCCCTCGATCACGGGCCTGGCACTGACCGTCGTGCCGCTCTGGGCCCTGCTCGGGATCGACGCGGTCACCTTCGGGATCGCGGCTCTCCTGATCGTGGCGATCCGCGTCAAGGCCGGCGGCGAGATGCTCCGCCCGACGGCCGCCAAACCGTCGCGTTCGTTGAAGGGCATCCTGTCCGCCGTCCGCGACGGGCTGCGGTTCATCATGACCGAGCGGGCGCTACGGGCCCAGTTCCTGGTCTATCCGGCGCTCGACGGTGCCCAGTACAGCATCGTGTTCATCCTGCCTGGGTTCCTGCTCTCGTATGGAGACGGCGGAACCGTGCTGTTCGGCGCGGCCGTGGCGGCGATCGGCGTCGGCCGGGTGGCCGGGATGTTCACCGTCACCCACACCTTTCTGCTCCGCAGGCGCGGGCTCGTCTTCGTCGGCAACTTCTTCGTCCAGGGACTGGCGATCCTCGTGATGTGTGTCGGGTCCGAGGCGTGGCTGGCACCTCTGGCCATGTTCTTCGTCGGGCTGCCGGCGGGCATGGCGACGGTGTCGGTCAGCACGTACGTGCAGAGCGTCGTGCCCGAGGAGATGCGGGGCCGGGTCTTCGCCTCGATCGCCTCGCTGAGCAGCGCCGCGATGCCCGTCGCGCCGCTTCTGTTCGGGCTGGTGGCCACCTCGGTCTCGGCGAGTGTGTCACTGATGTGCATCGCCGCGACCTTCATCCTCGGCTCCGTTTATCTGATGACCCAGCGCGGGGTACGGGAGGTGCTCTGATCGTGCCGGCCGTTTCTGCGAAACCGACGTACTTCACGGTTCCCGGCGGCGCGGAACCCGAGGTGCCGAGCGTGTCGGACAGGTGGGACCTGTGGCTGCTCAGCCCGTACTTCGGCCTGCACCGCCCCAGCGCCTGTTCCCTGCACACGGCGGGGGTGCTGGAGGCGTACGACGATGTCGATCGCGACGCTCCCGCCTCTCCCCTCCAGCTCCACACCCCACGCGGATTCCGGACGACGATCGCCCGCGGCGCCGCGCGGCCCGACCTCGATCACGACGAGCCGGACGGTCTGCCGCGCGACCAATGGACCTCCGACTGGTCCCGCCTCGTGGAGCTGTACACGAACGCGCCAGAGCTGAGCGGCGAACAGCGTCTCCGGCTGGGAGTGCTGCTGAGTGCGCTGGATCTGGACGTGGCGGCGCTGCGCGCGCTCCCGTCGCCCGACGTCGCGAGCATCGCTACCGATCCTCTCGCGGCCAGTACGGCCATGAAACGCAGCCACGCCCTGTCGAGAGCTCGGCCGGGACCGGAGACGGCGGACGCCGATCGCAGGGTCCTCTCGCTGATAGCCCATTCCACCGCCTTGCCGGCCTCCATGTGCCTGACCGCCGCCCTCACGCTGCTCGTGAAGGCGGCACGGGGCCGTGCACCGGACCTGACAGCCGTCCAGGAACTGCGTGAGCTGTCGGCGGGGCACGCCGGCGGGCTCGAACGGGACGACACCCCCATCAGCCGGCTGTTGCGCAGCACCTACTGGCGGGCGGTCAGCTACGAGCCGTTCCTTCGCGGTGACCACGCGCGTACCGCGCACGAACTGGACCTGGCCGAAGAGCTCGCCCGCCAGGGAGTGGAAGACCGCCCCGGCCTGCTTCTGTTCCGTCAGAACCTGCATCCACTGCTGGAGACGAGGAGTCGTGCCGCCCGTGAGCACGGTCACCTGGACCTGGCCGTGGCGTACGCGACCGAGCTCACGGAACTCGACCCCTACGACGGCAAGGTGCACTACAACCTGGGCACGACCCATCGGGCGCGCGGCGATCACGAAGGCGCCCTCACCGCGTTCCGCCGTGCGGTGGCCCTCGGCCTGCCGCACGCCTCGCGCGCGCGGGTGGCCGTCGCACAGTGCCTGGAGGCGCTCGGCGACCTCCCGTCCGCACTTGCGGAGTACGTCGAGGCCGTTCGGGAAGACCCCGCTGATCACCGGGCGGCCGGCGGGGCCAGGCGCCTGGCCTCCCGTACCGGGCGGCCGGAGATCCTGGACTGGCATCGCGGTTGGGTCATGGCCTGGCGCCGACGGCTGGCCCTGGAAAGTCTTCAGGCATCCGGGAGGAGCGCATGACGTCGATCGACCTCGACCTTGTCCCGACCGTGCATCCGGTTCGCACCTACCTGGACCTCGGCGGTTCCGGTGGCGCTCTGCACAACCGGATCCTGGCCCACCTCGCCACGGCGATGGCCGCCGGGGAGCAGGTCACCGCCGTGTTCCAGAGCAACCCTGTCTCGGGCTTACGCGATCGGGTCGTGCGCGAGACCAGATTGAGCGCGTACGCGGCACGGACGCCTGACCGGCTGGCGGAGGAGCATCGAAGCGCGCGTTGGCAGCGGCTGTGTGAGTGCCTGACCAGTTGGGACGATCAGCCTCCGCGTCTCCGATCACTGCTGGTCAACCTGCTGATCCGGCTGGGCTTCTACGGCGAGGCCGAGAAGCGCTTGCGTGACCTCCCGCTCGGCGGGCCTCTTGGCGACGTGGAGGTGTCGCTGCTCCTGCAGCGGGCCAGCGCCGTCTACAAGAGCGACAGGGGTGCGGACGAGCGTGCTCTCAGTCTGCTGCGCCACGCCTACGAACAGGCTGTTTCACCGCGTGCCCGGCTCGTGGCGGCGATGGCCGTCACGGTGCATCACGCACGGGTGGACCGGGATGCGCGAGCGGTAAGCCACTGGGCCGGGAAGGCGCTGGCAGAGCTGGCCGCGTTCGACGGGGCCGAGGACGACGATGTGATCTTACGGAGCGCGGCGCTGCGGGCGTGCAGCTTCGCGCCGTTCTTCGACCGCCGGCTCGACGAGGCGACCGAAATGCTCGCGCGGTGCGAGGAACTCGCGAGGTCCGCGCCTGACGACACCGCCGAACGCCGCCTGGCCAGGGACGAAAACCTGCGCGCGGTGCTGGAGACCCGTAGCAGGGAGGCGGCTGGGCGCGGCGACACCGAGCTCTCTCTGCAACGTATGCGCGACCTCACCTTGCTCGATCCCGCCGACAGCAGGGCACACCGCGACCTCGGCTACGCCCTGTTCAAGCTGGAGCGCTTCGCGCAGGCGCTGGATTCATTTCGTACCGCCGCCAGGCTCGGATCCCCCTTCGCGGCGGTCTCCTGGACGCTCATGGCCCACTGCCACCTCCGTCTGAACGACACCGACGCGGCCCTGGACGCGCTGATGACCGCCCTCGACATCGACCCGCGCTCCATCACCGCGTTGCAGGGCGTCCTGTGTGTCACCGAACGGCGCGGCGACGGTCACTTGCGGGCCTGGGCGCATGAGCGGCTGAACCGGTTGCCCGCTCCACCGTCCCCGGACAGTTTCAGCACCCTGATCAAGGAAGAGAGCCATGCATAACGCCACGCCGTCGGTACTGTCCTGCGTCACGGACGGCGATCACCACCAGCAGTCGGCCTGGGACAAACGGCGGACGGCTGTCACGTCCGTGGCCAGAGCGCTCAGCGCGCGCCTGCCGGGGGGCGCCGGTGAGTGCCTGAGGCGATCGATCGACCTGTTCGATCGGCTTTCCACTGACGGGCAGCGTGACGTCGTCAAGGCGCCGCTCTTCGGGTACTGGTGGCATCGCCTGTCAGTGCTGTATCAGGCGGCGCAGTGGGAGCCGCTGGCACGATGGTCCGCACACCTGCCGCGCTTCTTGATCCGCCCGCTGCTGGCTGAGGGGATCTCCTTCAACGACGTCGAACTCCCGCCCAGCGACGACGGCCGCCTCTGGCTGCCGGGCATGTACTGGCGGATACGCGTGGAGGCGCCCTCGGTCGTCGCCTCCTCGCACGCCGGTCTCCTGGAACTGGTCGATCGCTCTCGCGTCGTCCGTCTGACGTCCGGCGAGACGCCTCAGGACGCCGAGCTCTTCGAACGGCTCCCCGGCGACATCCTGGTGTCGGGTGATGACCCGTGGATCGCCGGTTACCTCCAGCGGGCCAACGAGAACAGCTCGGCCGAGGGTGGGCTGGGCGACGTTTCCGTGGCCAAGGCGGCCGAGGCGGCGCCCGACCTGGCCGACGCCGTGAACACGGTCGAGACCGTATGGCCGGAGATGGCAGGTGAGATTCGTGCCATCGTTCAGCAGATCGTCCCGATCCACAGCCGCGATACCGTCGCTTTCAGCAACACGGCGCTGGACGGGCTGCTGTTCATCAGGACCGACCTGGCGGACCCCGTCGTGGCGACCGAGCGCCTGATCCATGAGACGAGCCACCTGCGGCTCAACGCCGTGTTCACGCTGCGCCCCTTCCACGACCACCTGCCGTCCGACCGGCTGCACTCGCCGTACAGGAAGACCCCAAGACCGGTGGACGGCCTGGTGCACGGAGCGTTCGTCTTCGCGCGCATCGCGGAGTTTCACGATCGGGCGCGACGCGTGTTCGACAGCCCTGCCTGGTCACGGCGATTGGGCGAAGTCCTGGAGATGCAGGCGGAAGCGCTCGACCTGATCGACTCGTCGGTCCGGCTCACGCCGTTCGGCCGGGCGCAATGTGATGGCTTCCGCCGTTCCGCGGACACGATCGCGTCCGCTCTCACCTCTGACCAGGCGATTGGACAATGACATGTCAGTGACGTCCCACACCGCGCCGGACCTGCTCGCGGTGAGCGACTCCGCGGGCCACGACCTGCTCGACCATTACCACGATCGGCTGGGCGCCGGTGTGATGCGGGTGCTGCCGAAACTGCTCGACCGCGTAAGTGAGCGCAGTGCCGCGAGCATCGATCTGTGGTGGGAGATCTTCCACCAGCTACCGGAGGAGACTCGAGCCTCGATCGTGGGCGGGCCGCTGTTCTCCAGTTGGTGGGCCAGGGTGCGCACCGCCGTGGCGACTCGCCGTAACGACGAACTCGAAGAGCTCATGGAGCATTTCGGGCGGTTCCTGTGTGTCGCGGCCATCCGGCAGAACGCCCTCCCCGGCCAGCCGGTACGCCTGCCTCTCCTCGGTCACGGCGAGCTCCGCCTCCCCGGTCACCCCGGGCATTTCATCCTCCCTGGCGAACCGACCACCCACGTGACCGTGACGCACGAGGGCGCCTCGATCCGGCTGACGGCCGGTGGCACGGCCTTGGACGTGGATACCGATTCCTTCCTCGCCGGTCACCGGGACGTGTCGCCGGCCTTCCGTCCGCACATCGTGCTCCGCCAGGGGACGGAGGTGGACGCCACCGATCCCTGGCTGACGCGCTTCATGCGCTCCCAGAACGCCAAAAGCGCCATCCCCGGCTACCCGCAGCGCGACCTGGCCCCCCTCGACCCGGTGGACACGGCGATCAGGGACCATCTCGACCGCGCCGTTGACCTGCTCGACGACAGCTGTGCCTCGTTCGCCTCCGAGTTCCGCCGGCACATAGCCCTCGTGGTCCCCATGCGCAGCCGTCTGGTCTCGACCTTCACCGACACGGGCTTCTTCGGCGCGCTGTTCATGAGCGAGCACATCGCGCCGTTCTCCGACACCCTGATCACCGCCGAGCACATCCTGCACGAGACCAGCCACCACCGCCTCACCCTCCTGCTGGAGCAGGATCCGATCATGGCGGACGCGGCCGAGGGGCTGGTCGATTCACCATGGCGTGAGGACCCGCGACCCATGCATCAGATCCTGCACGGCACGTTCGTATTCGCCCGGATCGCCCAGTTCCACTGGCGGCTTGCCGACCACGACGAACGCGCTGCCCACCGCTACCAGGAAGTCCTGAGCGATCTCAGGAAGGGGCTCGATCTCCTACTCGCCCGTACGACACCGACACCCCGTGGCGAGCTGCTCTACAGCGAGATGTGCACGATCGCCGAAGTGTAGGAGCGTGTACACGATCATGACAACAGAGAGTACGACCGCGTGGCGGCTACGAGGACGCGTTCAGTTGCTGCCGATGCCGGAGTCGCTGATCCTCCGTCTGGGCGAGAGGACCCTCCGCATCGTCCCGTTCGCCGAGCGGGAAGAACAGATCATGCACCTGCTGGCCGAAGGCGTCACGGACGGCGAACGCCGGCTGTCCGGCGACGGAGGCCGGGCACAGGAGATCTTCGACCTGTGCAAGAACGCGGGGTTTCTCGAGACCGCTCCGAGCGACACCGGCCTCACCGACGCCGACCTGGCACGGTACGACCGAACCCTGCACTACTTCTCCGAATTCGAGACGGCCAACGGGCCCTCGCGATACGAACGTTTGCGGAAACTCCTCAGCACTCGCGTCGTCGTCGTCGGCTCCGGCGGCATGGCCAGCTGGCTCCTTTACGGCTTGGCCTGCTGCGGCGTGGGCGAACTGGTCGTCGTCGATCCGGATGTGGTGGAGGCGTCCAACCTCAACCGGTCGATCCTGTTCGACGAGGCTGACATCGGCCGGCCCAAGGTCGAGGCGGCGGAGGAACGCCTGCGCCGGTTCGCCCCTCGCTGCCGGGTCCGTCCCGTGCAAGCTACCGTCACGGACGCGGGTTCGATCGCCGAGCTGGTCGCGGATGCCGACCTCATCGTAGGCGCCGCCGACCAGCCGGTTTGGCTCATCCGGCAGTGGCTCGCGGAGGCCTGCCGCACTGCGGGCCGCCCGCTGCTGCATCCCAGCGGCCTGCGCGTCGGCCCGTTCTACCTCCCCGGGCAGAGCGCCTGCCCCATGTGTGAATGGGCCGAGCAGGCCGAGGCCCGTCCCGGCTTCCCCTCGGTCGTCGAACGGCTGCGGCGCCTGCCCCGGGGCACCTCCGGCAGCCTTGCCCCGTGGGCGAGCGTGACGGCGAGCGTGGCGACCATGGAAGTCCTCCGATACCTGGGCCGACTCGGCCCGCCCATTACCGTGAACGCCTTGTGGGAGTGGAGGCCGGACAGCACCTCCGCCATCCGTCCGCTGATGCCGCACCCCAAATGCCCCGTCTGCAGCGGTGAAGGCCGTGCCGGTTACGGTCGGGGGGATTCATGAACTCCGCGGAATCCGGGCGATTCACCCTCCGGGCCGCCCGCGCCTTACCAGCAGGAACCGTCTCGCTCTACACCCACGCGACCACCGGCCTGCGGCATGTCCATGTGAACACCCCGTCCGACGGTTTCGCGGTGGCGTTGGCCTTCGCCACGCCAACGGACGAACACGCCGGTGTGCCGCACATGCTGGAGCACTGGATGGGCTGCGGCTCGCGCGACCACCCCGACAGGCACCTGTTCCCATCCCTGCTGAACGCCGGCACCGTCTCCTTCCTCAACGCGTTCACCGGCCCCGATCACCTGAGCCTGCTGGCAGCGACGCCATCGCCGGACATGGCCGTCATTCTGGCCTCCGTGCTGACAGACAGCGCCTTCCATCCCCTCCTCGACGACCGCGCGTTCGCTGAGGAAGCGATCTCGGTCGAAGGCGGGGTCGTGAGGGGCGTGGTCTGGGCCGAGGCGAACGCGCGGGCGAGGGACCCTCGTTCGGCCACGGTCGACGCCGTGGCCCGCGCCCTGTACTCACCCGCCGCCCTGCGCACTCTGCGCGCCCAGGGCAATGATCCGCACGAACTCCGCCACGTGCGAGCCGAGGACGCCCGTCGCTACCACGCCGCGTACATCCGGCCGGAACGGGCCTGTCTCCTCACCGTGGGCCCGATCTCCGCATCGTGTTTCCACCGTGCCGTGATCCTCGACCGGCCCATGAACCCAGGCCCGCTGCCGCCCGCCGTGCATCCGGTGCCTGATCTGGGCTCGCGGCCTCACGACGAGAACGCCACGGAGAAGGCCCCGCATGCCGTCATCGCCGTGCCGCTGGAGCCGATGGCGGACAACGGTGCGGTCATGAGGGCCCAGATCCTCGCCCAGACGATGGTCCGCGACGACCGCTCGGACCTGCGGGGCGTGTTCGCCCGACACAGCGGGGTCGGCATTTCGCCCGCCACTGGCGTGCATACGCACTATCCGCACACCATTCTGATGGCCGGTGCGATCTGCCCTCAGGGAACCGAGCCCTTACCGGTGCTGTCCGACCTTGCCGAGGTCCTGTCAGGGTCACCTTTCGGCCTGGACGCGATCCGCGCGACGGCTCGTACCGTACTGCTGGACCTACGCGACAGAAGCGGCCGGACGAACCCGGCGGAGCCGTGGGAGGTACGGCTGGCCCTCGACGCGGTGGGCCTGATCGTCCACGGTGCGGATCCCCTGGGCGCGGTCGACAGGGAACGCCATGTCCAGGAGGTGATCGAAGAACCCGACCGAATCCTTGGCCTCTTGCCCGGCGACGCGTCCCGCTTCGTCCGCCTGTCGCCCTCAGGCCACGCGCCCCTTCCTGCGCCCCGCCATGCGCCCTCGCCTGCGCCCCGGAGTAAGACTCTGTCCAGACCCGACCGAAGGACTGCCGAAGCCGTCCTGTCAGCACTCCCGGCGATGCGCGCGAAGGCATCGGAATTGTGCGGTCCGAGCCGCGTTGACGACGAGCTTGACGTGTGGAGCTGGCGGACCGATACCCAGGGCGTCGCCCACGTGGTGATCGACATCGTGCTCAATGGGCTTGCGGACACGATGCTCCCGATGGTGCGGAGCGTCGGGGCCGTGTTCGCGGCACAGCGGTGGCGTTGTGCCGTCGAGCCGGTCGTGCGCGCGGCGGACAGTGACGTGGATCGGTACGACGCACGGTTGCGCATCACCATCACCCACCACACGGAAGACGCCCGGGACGTCCGCGCGTGGGTGCGGCAACGGCTGTCGTTCCTCGAGAACGCCCCCGATCAGGTGGTGCAGGCATGCCTGCGGGCTGGGCGGCGAAGCAGCGGTCCGGCGAAGGCGCGGCGCGCGCACGACGCGACCGCTGCCCAGGTGTCGGGCTCGGCCGCCGCCCTGTACCTCATCCGGCACGTGCAAGCAGCCGCCGATCAGCGCGCCGTCGCGGAAATGCTCAGAGACCTGGCGGTGCGGCCCCGCACGATCGTTCTCACCGGTGATTCGGAGGGACCGGACGAGACGGAAGAGTGGCTGGACATCGGCGTCCCCCGCCGCGCGCTACCGCCGGGCAGACTCGATCCGCTCCAACCAGACAACGCGGTGGCGGCGGCTCCGGGCAGCGCGGTGCTGGCTTTCGAGTGCTCAGAAGCGGTGCGGCGCGGATCGGCGGCCGAAATCGTCGCCGCCTGCATGATCCGCCGCCGTCTTTACAGCACCGTTCGGGCCCTCGGCGCGCACGGGAGCCGCGTTGAACCGATGTGGTGGCTCGGCGCCATGACGATCACGTTCATGGGGACCCCGGACGCGCACGTCACACTCGCTCACGTGGTGGATGCCGTCAAACAGGCGACTGACCCCGGCGAACACGAGGTACGCGTCGCGAAATCGGCGGCGTGCAACGCACTCGTAAAGACCCCACCCCTGGCCACGAGGGCGGCCGACGCTGTGGCGGACGACGGCACCCGCGCGGCCCTCTGTGCCGGCGTCGACGCGGTGAGCACCGACGAGATCCGCGCCTGTCTGACCCGGTGGTCGGCGAACCAGCCCGTGATCGTCATCGGGGCGCCGGGCGACCTCGCCAAGCAACTCTTGGAGAGCAGATGACCCTGATCGAAAGACGGCCCGCCATGCTGCCGTCACTGCCGGCGCTCGACCAGAACACGTCCGGCCACCGGGTGGTGGCCGAAGAATTCGCCGTGGATGAGATGGGCGGCGATTTCCTTGTCTACATCTCGATCCCGTTCTGCCGCGTCAGGTGCCGTGCGTGCCCGTACTTCGTGAACCTGCTGTCACCGCGCGACCCTCGCGGGATGGAAAGCGCCTACGTCTCGGCGCTGGTCGCCGACCTGGAGCGGTGGGCCTCTTACCGCAGGTGGCGAACCGGCAGGGTCCGGGCCGTCTACATCGGCGGCGGCACGGGATCCATCCTCGGCACCGAACACCTCCGCACCATCATGAGTGCGATCGAGACGAACTTCTCCCTGGCCGACGACTGCGAGATCACGCTGGAGGGGAATGCGTCCGACTTCACCCCAGACAAGAGCCGTTACGTGGCCGATTCTGGCATTTCCCGGGTGAGCCTGGGTGTGCAGTCCTTCGATCCGGACACCTTGAGGACGATCGGTTCCCCGCACGCGGCGAACCAGAGCATCTCGGCCCTGCACGAGTTGAAGCGGCACGGTTTCGACAACGTCCAGTTCGACATGATGTACAACCTGCCCGGCCAGCGCCGCGAAGTGTGGCAGCGCGACCTGGAGCAGCTCGGTGAGCTGGACGTCCGCCATTTCACCATCTACGAGTACCGGGTGCATGAGGGAACACCGCAGCAGCGGCTCATCAAGCGTGGCAAGGTCCCTCAGATGCTCGGTACGAGCGCCCCCGCGGTCCAGCGCATGTACGAGGACGTCGTCGAAGCGGCGGAACAAGCCGGCTTCGAGATGTACATGTTCGACTACTTCGCCAAGCCCGGATACGAGAACCGCTACAACCATTGGACGCACCGCCGTCCGGACGTAGAGGTGCTCGGCATCGGACCAGGCGCCTACGGCCTGATCAACCACCGCCGGTTCGCCACGGCGAAGAACACCGACGCCTACATAGACGCGGTGCGGCGGGGCGAGCACCTCGTCACGTTCGTCTCCCCTCAGATGACCGCGCGCCAACGGCGCGAACGCTATCTGTTCAACGCCCTGCACTATTACTCGGTCGACTTCCGCGTGTACGAGGACGCGTTCGGCACCGTCCTGTTGGACGACTTCCGGGACGAGATGGCGGAGCTGGCCGCCGACGGGCTGATCGAGGTCGGCCCCGATGCCGTTCATCTCACGGGACCGGGGCGTACCTGGCACCGGCGACTCATCTCCTACGCCAGATCACAGACCGGATCGCCTCGTGACCAGCGCTCCTGAGGCGAAGGCGATGGCTCGGGCGAATCGTTCCAGGGAGGCGTTCAGGTCCGCCTTCGCGCGTCTGCCCAGCGGGGTCTGCGTGGTGGCAGCGAGGGCCGGGGACGTGTTGGCCGGGATGACGATGACCTCGATCACCCCGCTCACCTTGTCCCCGCCGCGGTTCGTCCTGTGCTTCGGTGACGACTCCGGGACGTTCGCGGTCATCCGGTCGGGCGTCAGGTTCACGGTGAACGTGCTCGCGTCCGACCAGCGTGAGACGGCGATCACGTTCGCGGGGGCGGGGCGGGAGAAGTTCGCGGACACGACGCTCGCCGAAGTGGAAGGCTGTCCGGTGCTGGCGCACGCCCACGCCGTTTTCCTGTGTGCGGCGGAGAGCCAGATGCGGGTGGGCGATCACATCATCGTGGTCGCTCTCGTGGAGGCCTCACTTGGTGGCGGAGGCGAGCCGCTGCTCCGTCACGACCGGAGTTACGGCACGTTCGTGGCGGGCGGCTGATCGGAGGCGAGCGCGCCATGCTCTTGATATGGCGGTGGCGACCCAGCGCCAGAGGATCACCGATCAGGACGTACCTTCCCGTTCCCGCCCGCCACCAGCTTGGGAAGGCTTTGCCTCCCGCGGAGAGACCGCGCGGTGTGGCTCCGCTAGCGTTGAAGGTGCTTCGCGCGCCGTATCGGCGCTTCGGGGGCGACGTCGACGCCCGGTCATCTCCTACCTGCCATGGTTCTCATCGCGCGACGGGAGTGATTTCGATGTTCGAACGCCTGCTCGTGTCAGCCGCAGTGATGGCATCCGTACTCGCCGGCTCCGGTCTCGGCGTGGCCCACGCCGCCCGGACCACCACCACATTCGCGGCGGATCCCATCCCGGTTCCGCCCGTTCCGGACGCGCCGGACGATCCGTACCCCATCCCGCCCGAGGACCGTGAACGCGACGACGACGAGCGTCGTGACGATTACCGTCACAGGTGATGATCATGCTGTTCGTACGTCCGTCGCGCGGGCACGGCGGGTCAGCTCCACCGCGTCGGCGACGGGCGTGCGGGCCAGGGTGATCGCGCGGGCGCGGGGGTTCGCGGCCTGCGCGATGCGGGCGAGCACGTGCCCGGGCGGCGCCTGGACGAACAGTGTCGTGCCGAGCTCGCCGAGCAGGGCGACGACGTCCCGCCAGCGCAGGGTGGCGGCCACCCCGTGGGCCAGGTCGTCGAGGACGGCGTCCGCGTCCGTGAGCGGGCGGCCGGTGCGTCCGCCGAGGTAGGTGACGGTGACGGCGCGCCTGGGCACCGTGCCGAGGTGGGCCGCCATGGCGTCGGCGAGCCCGGCGAGCAGCGGGCAGTGCGAGGGGACGCCGATGTCCAGCCGCCGCACGCGCCGCGCCCCGGCCCGCTCGGCCGCCGCGTCGAGGCGGTCCAGCGCGCGGTCGCTGCCGGCGGCCACGACCTGCTGGTCGGCGTCGATGACGGCCAGGTACGCGGGGTCGTCGTCTGTCGTGACCGACTCGATCAGCGCGCGGGCCCTGGGCACGCCGAGCCCGAGCACGGCGGCCATGCCGTACCCGGACGGGTAGGCGTCGCGCATGAGTTCGGCGCGGTGGCGTACGGCCATGAGGGCTTCGGCGAAGGTGAGCACGCCGGCGGTGACGGCGGCGGGGAAGGCGCCGGCGGAATGGCCGGCCACGGCGTCGGGCTCGGCGCCTTCGGCGGTGAGCGCCCTGGTCGTGGCGACGCCGGCGACGCAGAGCGCGATCTGCGTGGTGACGGTGGACGCCAGTGCCGGCGCGTCGTCCCGCGTGGACGAGCCGGGCAGGACGCGTTCGGCCTCGGCGAGGGTCGCGGTGACGGCCGGATGGCTTGGCAGGTCGTGCAGCATTCCGGGCCGCTGGGTGCCCTGGCCGGGGTAGAGGAAGGCGACCGTCATGGGCTTGCCCAGGGGTCGTCGACCAGTTCGGGGCCGTGCGGGGTGCGAACCAGGGCCGGGCCGCCGGTACGGGCCCACTCGCTCAGGCTGATCCCGCCGCGCGGGGTTTCCAGCTGGCAGTCGACCCGGCTGGGGAGGGTGGTGAAGGCCGTCACCAGGCGGGCGGCTGTTGCTGGGGGCAGTCTGTGGGGCGTGCGTACGAGCAGGTCGAGGTCGCTGGCGGGGTGGGTGACCCGGTGCCCGGTGGCCAGCTCGAAACCGACACTGCCGACCGGGCCCCAGACGGCCTCGCGCCCCAACTCCTGGGCCAGCAGCGGGCCGACGGCGGACAGGGTGTCGCACAGAGCGGTGGGCAGGGTGGCGTGCGGGTGCGGGTGGTTCAGCTCTTCCGGGGGCACGTGGCGGGTCACCTCCTCCGCAGGGACGAGGGTGGCGTGGCGCTGTGACCGCTGAGGTCCGCGTACCCCGATGGGGATCAGGCCGGGCGGGTGCGGTGCCCGCCGTACGACGGCCCAGCCGCAGGCCGCCAGCGACGCCACGGCCCATCCGGGCAGCTCGGCACCGGCCACCGCGCCGCCCGCGAGCCGGATCAGGTCGTGCGGGCGCGCCGTCACCCCCATTGCCGCGCGAGTTCCTCGTGGATGCGCCGCGAAGCCGCCCTGGTCTGCAGAGCGCCCGGCGAGTTGAGACGGTTGCTCAGGTCTCGGGGCCCTTTCCTGGCCCGTACGACGGCGGCGGCCAGCGCGTTCCGCACCTTCGTGACGTCCTCGTCGGTCGGCTGGCCGGCGTTCTCCACCCGCAGCAGCTCGTCGCACAGGCCGAGCTTGGCCCAGTCGCCGACGTCGTACGACAGCGGCGGGAACCGTGCGGCCAGCTCGTCGAGCTCGGCCACCGTCCTCAGGGTCACCTTGGCCGCGGCCTCCTTGTGCATGGCGTGGATCACCACGCCGGGATCGTCCAGCGCCAGGATCTGGTTCGCCTGCAGACCGTGCGCGAGCAGCCCGCCGGACAGGGCGTTCCCGACGATGAGCGTGATGACCGGATGTCCGGCCGTCCTGGCGGTGGCGTAGGCGTCCACGGCGGCGGCCAGCGCGTGGTGGATGCCGAGCAGTTCCTCGACGCGCCCGTAAGCCTGGCTGGGCAGGTCGACCACGGCGACGATCGGGCGGCGGCCGTCCCGCGACTGCCCGTCACCCGGCGGCCCGTCACCTGCCTGCCCCTTACGCGACCGCCCGTCCGCTGCGACCACCTCGGTCACCGCCTCGGCGATGGCGAGCCCTTCGCGCAGCCCGACCTCCCCCGCGCGCGCACGGTGATAGGGACTCGCCGGGTCCGGCACAACGGTGACGATCCGGGCGCTGTCGTCGCCCAGCCCGCAATCAGCGGTGATCACGGACGGCACGACGGCGTTCACCGCCCCGTCCGCGAGCGCGTGCGTCCAGTTCACCCCACGACTCATCCCGAACCTCCCCCCGCCCGCGCGGGTCTCCCCCACACCGCCGCGAGCTCGGCCGGAGCAGGCGGATGCGCCGGATCCACGGCTTCCAGGCAGGCCCGCAACTCCCCGATCCGCCGCGAGCGAGGCTCGGCGGGCACACCCTCCCGCACGGCCTCGACCACGGCGGCCCGCAGCGCGGCGACGTCGTCGAGGACCAGCGCGTCCGCCAGCCCGGTCCTGACGCGCTGTGTCCCGCCGTCGATCGACCAGATCAGCGGATGGTCGGAGGCGTCGAACTCGGCGATCCCCGCCTCCGACTCGATCACCTCGGGACCGTCGAGCCCGAGCCGGCTCTCCGCCGTCATGATCAGCTTCGTGCACAGTCCGGCGGCGATGCTCACGCCGCCGAAACAGCCCAGCGCCCCGGCGATGACGCCCACCACGGGCTGGAGCGCGCGCAGCTCCAGCACCGCCGCGCACACCTCGGCCACCGTGGCCAGGCCCAGGTTGGCCTCCTGGAGGCGGACGCCGCCGGTCTCCAGCAGCAGCACCGCCACGGTCGGAGTGCCGGCGCGGCTGTCCCGTGCCGCCAGGGACAGCGCGGCGGCGATCTTCGCGCCGGAGACCTCGCCGATGCCGCCGCCCTGGAAGGCCTGTTCGATGCCGATCACGACCGCGCGCCGCCCGTCCAGCTCGCCCTTGACCACGACGACGCCGTCGTCGGACTGCGGGACGACGCCCTGCGGCTCCAGCCACGGCGACTCGATGCGATCGAAGGGTCCGCACAGTTCGCGGGCGCCCTCGTCCAGCAGCGCCTTCGCCCGTTCCCTGGCGTCCAGCTCGATGAAGCTGGTACGGCCGAGCAGCGATTCCCACTCGGTGACCGTCATGCCCTGCCCTCCTCGATGGCCTGCCGCAGGCGCAGGGTCACCACGCCCGGCGTGGCGCCGAAGTCGTTGAGCTCGAAGTCCGCGGCCACGGGGTGGCGGGCGAAGAAGCGCTCCAGCACCGTCCGCCACACCGTGTCGAACCCATCCACACTGGTACGCACCCGCACGCGGGCGATCCCGTTCGCGGGAGTCATCAGGACCTCCACATCCCCCGAGCCGACCACCCCGACGTGGCTGCGCCGGGCGGCCGGGCGGTCCGCGGGGAACTCGTAGCTCAGCGTCTGCATGCGAGCACCTCCTGCTCAGCGGGTTCCGGCCACGGCACCATGTCGAGGAAGAGCGCGGCGGCCAGCAGATCGCCGCTCCCGCCCGGTGACAGGCGCCGCGCGCGCAGCTCGTCGTCCAGTTCCATGAGCGCGGCACGGCCGGGGCCGGTACTCGCGCCTCCCTCGGCCAGGACCCGCCGGGCGCCGGACCGTACGGTACGCAGGCCGTCAGGGCCGCCGCGGTGCAGGACGCAGGTGTCGTCGAGCAGGCTCATCACGGCCAGCAAGGCGTCCAGCCGGGCCGCCTCCTCGCCGAGACCGGCGGCCCTGCCCGCCCGCAGCCGCGGCAGCGCGACCTCGGTGACGTGCGGGAAGGCGTTCTCGGCCTCCCTGCGGGCGCCGCCGGCCCCGTAGCGCGACCGGGCCAGGTCGCCGTGGGACGACTCCCCCACCGGGGCCCGCCGATCGGGCAGCGCGGCCAGCCGGGCCGCCTCACGGGCGGCCGCACGACCCCAGATCGCACGATCCCAGGGCCCACAATCCCAGGCCGCACCATCCCAGGCCCCACGATGCCAGGCCGCGCCGCCGGCGACGGCGGCGACCAGCAGCCCGAGCGCCCACAGGGCCCCGCGATGGGTGTTGACGCCGCCGGTGGCCCGCAGCATCGCCCGCTCACCCCTGCGGCCGAGCACGCCCAGCCGCTCCCGCAGCCCGGCGCCGGCGGGCGTCCGCTCGGCGGTCTGGGCGATCTCGTGGAACGCGGGCCGCAGCGCCTCGGCGGAGGCCAGCATGAGCGGAAGGTCCATGTCATCGTGAGCGCCGCCGCCGCGACCGTCGACCAGCCCGGGTTTGGGACTCAGCCGGGCCTCCTCGCACAGCGCCAGAACGGCCGCGCCGGCCAGCACGGCCGCGGACGGCCTGGCGTGCTCGATCACGGTCATCGGCGGGTCACCAGGTCCGGAACCGGGCGGGCGGGTCGTACAGCCCGCCGGACCAGGCCACGAGATCCTCGACGCTGCGGGCGGCCAGCAGCGAGCGTTTCGCCTTGCGTACGTCGACCTTGAGGTCTCCCGGCAGCGCGACCAGCCCGTCCCTGCGCAGTCGCTCGACGCGCCGCTCGTCGATCTCCCGGCCGATCGCCGTGGCGCCCGCGACGGCGGCCACCGCCTCACGCCGTTCGGCCAGGGACGAGGCCTTGTAGAGGTACGCCACGCCCTCCTCGGTCACCACGTGGCTGACGTCGTCCCCGTAGATCATGATCGGCGGAACGGGCATGGACGCGTCCTTGCCCACCGGGACCGCGTCGAGCGTCTCCACGAACGCCGGATCGCCGCCCGAGCGGAAGGTCTGGGTGATCTGCGCGACGAGCTTGCGGCCCCGCAGCGCCGGAGCCTGCCCGGTGAGCAGGCTCAGCCAGGCGGCGGAGGGGTGCCTGCGGCCGTGCGGGTCGTGTCCCATGTTGGGCGCTCCGCCGAAACCGCTCAGGCGGCCCTCGGTGACCGTCGAGGAGTTCGCGCTGCCGTCGATCTGCAGCGACGACCCGATGAACAGGTCCACGGCGTACTGGCCGGCGAGCTGGCACAGCACCCGGTTCGAGCGCAGCGAGCCGTCACGGCCGGTGAAGAACACGTCCGGGCGGGCGGCGACATAGCGCTCCGTGCCCGGTTCCCCGCCGAAGCAGTGCACCGACTCGACCCAGCCGCTCTCGATGGCGGGGATGAGCGTCGGATGCGGGTTGAGCGCCCAGTGCCGGCAGATCTTCCCGCGCAGCCCCAGCTCCTCGCCGTACGTGGGCAGGAGCAGCTCGATCGCCGCGGTGTCGTAGCCGATGCCGTGGTTCAGCGTGGTCACGCCGTGCCGCTCGTAGATGCCGCGCAGCGTCATCATGGCCATGAGGATCTCCACCTGGCCGATGTGGCGGGGATCGCGGGTGAACAGCGGCTCCAGCGCGAACGGCCGCGGGCTCCGCACGATCAGGTCCACCCAGTCGCCGGGGATGTCCACCCGGGGCACCCGGTCCACGATCTCGTTGACCTGGACGACGGTCACGCCGTCGGAGAAGGCCACCGCCTCGGCGATGGTCGGGGTGTCCTCGGTGCTGGGGCCGGTGAACAGGTTCCCGTCGCGGTCGGCCTGCTCGGCGCAGAGCAGCGCGACGTTCGGGACGAGGTCGACGAACATGCGCGCGTACAGTTCGACGTACGTGTGGATGGCCCCGACCTCGACCTTGCCGTCGGCCAGCAGTTGCGCCATGCGCACGCTCTGCGGACCGGCGTAGGCGAAGTCGAGCCGGCGGGCCACCCCTCGCTCGAACACGTCGAGGTGCTCTTTGAGGCTGATCGAGGAGATCAGCAGGTGCAGGTCGTGCACGGCCTGCGGATCGCAGCCGGCCAGCGCCTCGGCCAGGAAGTCGGCCTGCTTCTGGTTGTCGCCTTCCAGCGCCACCCGGTCCCCGGGCCGCAGCAACGCCTCAAGCGCCGCGCCCATCCGCGCGGCGTCCAGCACCCGGCCGGAGACGAAGGGACGGACCCGCTCCAAGCGGTCCCGTTTGGCGGTCCGCCGCCGGGTCCAGTCCCGAGCGGCCACCTTGGTGCGCGCCATCACCAGCCCCCATCCAGCATTGACGCAGATGTGGTGCACGCAAACGGCGCGTGACTAACCCAAGCGGGCCTAAAGGCTGTCCACGGGGGTCAGCGTCCGGTGATGGCGGGCAGCAGGTGGTCGCGGACGAACGCCTGCGCGTCGATCTCCTCGCCGCCGTCGTCGCCGGTGCGCGCGGTGATCACGAGGACGAGGTCCGCGCCGGGGATCACGTACACGAACTGCCCGCCGTGCCCCCAGGCGAAATACGTCGAACGTCCGGAGACGGCGTGCGTCCACCAGCCCTCGGAATAGCCGAACGTGTCATCGACCTGCGTGGTCCGGGCCCGCGCCGCCCGCACGGCGCCCTGGGGGACGAGCGGCCGGCCGTCCCATGTGCCGTCGTTCAGATAGAGCAGGCCGAACTTGGCCAGCTCCCGTGGCGTCAGATAGAGGTTGTACCCGCCGGAGAAGACACCTCGCGGGTCGCGGCCCCAGTGCTCGGCCGTGATGCCCATCGGTCCGAAGAGGTACCGGTGGGCGAAGCGGCAGGTGTCCATCCGCGTCGCCCTTTGCAGCACGGCCGAGACGACGTGGGTGTTGCCGGTGCTGTACGTGTACGTCGTGCCGGGGGCGGAGACAAGCGGACGACCGAGAATCGCCCGGACCCAGTCCGAATCCTTCTCGACCTGGTTTTCGGTCGAATCCTCCGTCCAGTCGAGGCCCGACGTCATGGTCAGCAGGTGCCGGATGGTGATCTTCTTCTTGGCCGGCGGCGCGTCGCCGAAGTGCTCCGGCAGGTAGGTGGCCACCGGGTCGTCCAGGCTCGTGAGGTGGCCCTTCGCGACGGCGATGTGGACCAGAGCCTGGAGGATGCTCTTCGACACCGAATGGACGTTGTCGCTCCGCCGTGCGTCACCGCCGTGGAAATAGCGTTCGGCCACGAGCCGGCCGTGCCGGACGACCAGCGCGCCGGCCACCGACGGATCGGTCCCGAGCTCGGCCAGTCCCGCGTTCAGCTTGGCGGGGTCCATCCCCTCCTGCTCCGGCGGGGCCTTCGGCCAGGCCGCGTCGCCGCCCCCCAAATCCTGATATGTCGGATTGCTCTCGTAAAACGTCCGGCCGTCACCCGCGATCCGGCCGCACTCGACAGTCGCCGCGATCGGCTCTGGAGGTGCCGCGTCGGTGCACCCGGCGGACGCCATGAGCGACAACATCGGCACTGTGCGGGTGATCCACCGCACGGCCGACCGGGCCGCCCGCCGGCAACAGGTCATACGCCATCATCTCCGAGGTGTCCCCTGCCTTGTGGGACGAATGTCCTGGAAGCCGGGACGTGGGGCGGCGCATAGTCGGTTCTGACAAGAGCTGTCCAATCGTGGACGGTTCCTGGGACCCGGCGAACACCGGCCGTAAGGTCGATTCGACGAGCCGATCGACGCCCCGCGCTCAGAGGGAGAAGGCGATGAATCCCGGATCAGCTGAGAACACGACCACCGCCGCCGGCGGCTTCCTCGCGATCTCCATCGACGACTCCTCGATCCACCACTACCGCGACGTCGGCGAGCTGCTCCGGGACCCGCACGGCGGGGACACCGCGATCGAATGCTTCGACCGCGACGGCTTCCGGCTCGTCTTCGAGCTGAACGGGCGAGGACAGCCGGTGGCCGCCCGGCGCACGGCCGAGGCGCCGGACCACCAAGAGCTGGCGCGGCGCATCGGCTCGGTGATCGGCAAGAGCCGGGCCAGACTGCGGGCGGCCGACCACGACGACCTGCCGGACGTCCTCCAGGAGCTGGGCACGCTCGCGAGCGCGCCCTACGCCGAGTCCTTCGAGGCGCTGCGTCGGCCGCCGTACGGGCACCCGCCCCTGGAGGACCCGCACGATCCGAACGACGGTGACTGGTTCCACAACTGCTTCACGCACGGCAAGTGCTTCTGACCTGCCATGCCCTGGCGGCCATCGTTCGTTCTGACGATTCGCGGTGCGGTGACGGCATGCCTGACGGTCCTGCTGTGCGGCCTGGTGGTGGCCGGTCAGCTGATCGGCGCCGGTCGCGACTCGGGGCCAGAGGCGGCGCTGGCGGCGCCCGTCGCGGTGGCGTTCACGCCGATGGGCGCGCTCATCCTCGCCGGGGTGCGCGATTCCGTCGTCGGCCGGCTCATGCTCGCGACCGGCCTGGCCGCCGCCGGCGGACTGGTGGCGGCCAGTTGGTCGGTCTGGCTGCCGGCCCACTGGGTGACCCAGTGGGCCGGGTGGCCGCCGTTCGCGCTGATCTTCCTGACGTTGCTGGTGTTCCCCGACGGGCGGCTGCCGTCGCCGCGCTGGCGGCCGCTTGCGGTATGGATCGCCGTGGCGGCGGCGGTGGCGACGATCGCGTTCGCGGTCGCCGCGCTCGATCACCCGCGCACGCTGCTGACCGAGCTCGACACGCCGCTGACCGGCCGCGCGCGACTGCTGCTGCGGATCGGCGGCGTGGCCGTGCTCACCTGCGTCGCCGCCCTGGCCGGCGTGCTGTGGTCGTTGTGGTACCGCTGGCGGCGGGCCGACGGCGACGTACGTCTCCAGCTCATGTGCCTGCTGCCGGCCGGCGGCCTGTTCGTGGTGGGGCTGACCCTCAGCCTTCAGGGGGTGTCCGGCGGCTGGGCGCTCGGAGCCGTCGCGGTGCCGATCGCGATGACCGTGGCGGTGCTGCGCTACCACCTCTACGACCTCGACCGGATCGTCAACCGGGCCGTGGTCTGGCTCGTCATGACGGTGCTGATCGTGGCCGCGTTCGTCGGCATCGTGGCGGCCGTGCGCGACGTGCTGTTCCGCGGTGACGCCACCCGGGCCTCGCTCGTGGCCACCGGCCTGATCGCGGTGGCCTTCGAGCCGCTGCGCCGCCGCGTGCAGGGCGGGGTGGACCGGCTGCTGTACGGGGACCGCGACGATCCGTACAAGGTCGTGGCCGAGCTCGGCGAGGTGGTCGGCAGCACCGCCGAGCCGAACGCCGTGCTGCCCCAGCTCACCGAGGCGGTCGCCCGGTCGTTACGGGTCCCGTACGTGGCCGTCGAGCTGACGGAGGGAGGTCGCCACCTCGCCGCCGAACACGGATCCGTCGCGCCGGACGTGCAGCCGTTCGAGCTCGTGGCGCACGGCGAGACGATCGGCCGGCTGCTCGTCGCGCCCCGGACCCGGGGCAGCCGGTTCACCCGCAGGGAGACGCGGCTGCTGCGCGACATCGCCGTGCACGCCGCGGTGGCCGCCGAGGGCACCACGCTGGTACGCGACCTGCGGCGCTCCCGCGAGCGGCTGGTCCTCGCCCGCGAGGAGGAACGCCGGCGGCTGCGCCGGGAGCTGCACGACAGCGTCGGCCCTAGTTTGTCCGGGATGTCGATGCAGCTGCGTGCCGCCATGAAGGCTCTGCCGGCCGACTCGCCGACCGGCGCGATGCTCACCGTGCTGGCCGAGGACCTGCGGAACTGCACGATCGAGGTACGCCAGCTCGTCGACCAGCTCCGTCCTCCGGCCCTGGACAACGGGCTGGGGCCCGGCCTGCGGGCGGCATGCCGGCGCTTCGACGGGACGGACCTGTCGGTCGACCTGCGCGTCACCGGTGAGCTGGACGGGCTGCCCGCGGCGGTCGAGGTGGCCGTGTACCGCATCGTCGCCGAGGCGCTGGCCAACGTCGTCCGGCACGCCCGCGCCCGGCGGTGCGCGGTCACCGTCGAACGTTCGTCCGCGCTGGCCGTCGAGGTCAACGACGACGGGTCCGGCATCGACGGCGGCTCCCCGCGCGGGGTCGGGCTGGAGTCGATGAAGGAGCGGGCCACCGAGCTGGGCGGCACGTTCACCGTACGTCCCGCGCCGTCGTCCGGCACCGTCGTGTCGATCCGCATCCCGCTGCGCACGGCGGGGCCGGCATGAACGGCGAGCTGCGCGTCCTGGTCGTCGACGACCACCCGGTCGTACGCAGGGGGCTGCGCGCGATGCTCTCCGGCGAGCACTGGGTGGGCGAGGTGCTGGAGACCGGCACGGTCGCGGCGGCGGTCCGGACGGCGGTGACCGAGGCGGTGGACCTGGTCGCCATGGACGTCGCGCTGCCCGACGGCGACGGCATCGACGCCACCGCGCGCATCCTGCGGGCCCGGCCGGACACCAAGGTGCTGATCCTGACGATGGCCGACGACGAGGACATCGCCACGCGGGCGCTGCGCGCCGGCGCCCGGGGTTACGTGCTCAAGCTGACCGATCCGGAGACGGTCGTGGACGCCCTGCGCGCGGTGGCGGCCGGCAGCATCGTGCTCGGCCCGTCGGTCGGATCGGCGCTGCTCACGGCGGCGAGTCGCGAGCTGGCGGCGCTGCCTGCCCCCTTCGACCAGCTCACCGAACGGGAGCGGCAGATCGTGACCCTGCTCGCGAAGGGCGACAGCAATGCTCGGATCGCCCGGCAGCTCGGCGTGTCGGAGAAGACGATCCGCAACCAGCTCACGCCGCTGTTCACCAAGCTCGGCGTGACCGATCGGGTGCAGGCCGCCCTCAGGGCGCGTGACGCGGGGTTCGGCACATAGCCGACATGTCAGCACTTCGGATTAGGTCCGAGTGCATGCCACCGCGTCCGTGAAGGTCCGGGCGCACGGGAACGGCGCGCCACCGCGCGGGTGACGCGCCGTCGGGGGCACGGCGTTCAGCCCAGGGCGCCGATCGGGTCGCCCTTCATGGCCCGTCGCATCCGCGCCCGGACACCCGGCGCCAGCACCCAGCTCACCCGCCCGACCTCGTCCTCGCCGGACAGTTGCCGGGCCACGACGCGCCCGCGCTGACCGAGGTCGCCGAGGCGGACCAGGAAGCGCAGCCGGTTCGCCGTGCCGGCGCCGATCAGGCCCGGCCCTAAGCGGACCCGCCCGGACGCCGGGAGCCGGGCGACCGCCAGGTCCAGCTTCTCGTCGACCTGCTCGATCTGCAGATCGGCGCGGAAGTCGCGGGCGAAGCGCAGCGGCAGTTCGAGCAGCACGTCCGCGTCGCCGGGCAGCCGGGTGAGCAGCTCGACCTCGAACGGGCGGGCCTCGTCCGGGGCACCGGCCACCAGGAACGGCAGCGCCACATGGCTGTCCGCCGCCGGGTCGTTGTCGACCACGTTGAAGTTCCGCCAGGTGACGTTGTTGTTGGCGCGGATGAAGGTCTGGAAGTTCGTCCAGTTGAGGAAGTCGGTCGGGGCCGGCCCGAGATCCCCGGGCGTGCTGACGATCGCCACCAGGCAGTAGTGCCCGGGCGCCGGGATCCGCGCCGCCGGCCAGACGAGCGGGGCGGAGACGGTCAGCACCTCGCCGGCCGGCACATTCGGCAGGGTCACGGTGCCGACCAGGGTCCAGAGGTTGGGCGTGACCAGCGTCGACGGCGGCGACCAGTACACGGTGGCGGTGGTGGCCCCGGCCGCGGTCGCGCCCTGGTTGCGTACCCGGACGTAGATGACGTTGTCCTGGCCGGCTTCGGCCTCGAAGCCCAAGGTGTCGCTCAGCTCCGTGCCGCTGCCCTCCCCGTACGCGGCCTGCGGGTCGGCGACCGGCGCCGGGCGCAGGATCACGTCGGGCGAGGCCGAGACGAAGCCGTTGTGCGCGTCGCCGGTGTCGGCGAGGTTGTCGCGCACGTAGACGTCCGGCGTGACTTCCAGCTCGGTGTCGATGATCGTGCGCAGGTTGGGCAGCACCCCCATCGCGGTGGGCTCGGTGGCGGCCGGCGGGGTGTTCAGCGCCGGATCGCTGAGTATCGCCCGCATCTGCCGCGGGCTGAGGCGGATGTTCCGGTTGGCCTGGCACACGCCTTGGACCGCGAGCGCCGCGCCGGCCACGATCGGCGAGGCGGACGACGTGCCGCTGAAGAACCCGGTGTACGAGGTCGTCGATCCGGCGGCCGTGGGGCTCGTCGTGGAGCTGGCCGTGTCGACGTTCTCGCCCCAGGCGTAGCAGTCGATCCGGGCGCCGAAGGTGGAGTAGGCCAGGCGGGTGTGCGGCGCGGCCGAGCTCGCGGCGGCCACCAGGATCGCGCCCGAGTCGCGGAAGTCGGCGTTGGCGGGGTCGCGCCACAGGATCCGCTTGCCGGCCGCGTTCTGGTAGGCGTCCAGGTCGACCGCGGGCGTGCCGCCGTTGTTGGTGCCGTTGCCGCCGGCCTCGACCACGATGATGCCGAGCGCGGTGGCCAGCCGGATGGCCTCGTAGCTGGCCTCGACGGTCTCCACCGGCCCGTACCGGGGCACGCCGGTCGTCGTCACGGAGACCTGGGCTTCGAGCAGCAGCACGTCGCCGAAGTCCATCCGGGCGATGGCGGCGATGATCGCGTTCCTGATCGTGCTGTCGTGGTACGAGCTGGCCAGCGCGGACGCCACGTTCGGGACGATGCCCACGCCGCCGACGGCGTTGTCGGACGCGATCATCTCGCCGAACACCGACGTGCCGTGCGGCCGGGAGGCGTCCCGCACCGCCCCGTTGACGAGCGTGATGCCGTGCGCCACGAGATCCTCGTGGTCGAACGTCCAGCCCCGTTCCATGTCGACGATCCGCTGGCCGGCGCCGTCGCCGCCGGCGAAGCCCCACGCGTAGCGGGCGTCGATGCCGACGGGCGCCGCGTCCAGGTAGTCCTGGTTGCCGTTGCGCGGGTCGTCGGCCGCGTTGACCAGGGGGTCGGGGCCGATCACCTCGACCTCGGCCGAGCGCACCGTGGCCCATTCGCGCAGCGCGGCGGCCATCGACTCCGGGTCCCTGGCCCGCTCGGCGTCCGCGTAGAAGAACCGGTCGAGCGGCTCGGCGCGGTAGCTGGGGTCCCGCCGTACGGCACGTTCCTGCAGTTCGCGCAGGTGGGCCGGCTCCAGCGCGGTGAAGACCGGCCGGAGGGTGACGGCGCCGTTCTCCTCGACGAGCCGGCGCCACCGCGGCGGGTCGGATTTCTCCAGGACGACGGCCGGATCGTCGGGGATCTCCACGTTGGTGTGGAAACGTATGATCACCTGCGGCGGTTCGAACTCGGACATCTTCGGTGGACCTCTCGCTCGTTCCGGTGCTGAACTCTCGTTCCGGTGCTGAACTGGAGACGCCGTCGGGTCACCGGCTGATACCTCGGTGGCTTCGTCCGTACGGCGTGCGCCCGCACGGGCGTCCGTGCGGGCGGGGAGTTTCACGTCCTGGGCCTGAATCCGGCGGGCGCCTCGGCTGCGTGGGGCTCGTCGGCGGGCCGGAGGGTCAGAACTCGGCGCCGATCTCGGGGCTCTTCACGGTGACGTCCAGCGGGAAGATCGGCTGGTTGCTGCGCAGCCGCATCCTGGCGTAGAGCTCGTCGTGGTCGTCGAAGACGCTGTCGTCCTCGTCCAGCGCGCTGCGCGGCACGCGCATGGTGAACGTGTGCGTGGCGCTGACCGGCGCCGGGCGGGTGCCGACGACGCGTACGAGGTCGTCGCCTCCGTTGAAGCCGCTGTCCGCGGCCCACAGCTCGCACCGCAGGGACAGGCCGAGCCCGTTGGCGATGAGGAACTGTTCGAACGGGGTGAGGCTGACCCCCACGCTCGCCTCGATGTCAGCCTGGTTGGAGCCCGACACCAAGCTGATCTTCAGCTGCGGGTTCGTCAGAGTTGCCATGCCGCGCCTCCTGGGCGTTCTCAGCGGCTGCCGGAGCGGTCGCACCGACCGGTCCAATCTCCGGCGGCCGGGGTCCCTGCCGCATGAGGCGCATGTCCCGCCCCGCCGGGCGGTTCGCCTTCTCCGCGAGCCTTGAGCGGACGGCGGCGTCAGCTCGTCGCGCTGGTGTAGCGCCGCAGGGCGCGGCGCCAGATCAGCCAGGCGAGCGCGCACGCGGCGAGCGCGACCGCGAGCGCGACGAGGACGGCGGCGAAGCCGGACGCGTCGCCGCTCAGGAGGACCTCGGCGGGAACGGTGGCCACGAAGGCGATCGGCAGCACGTAGGTGAAGAGGAGTTGCAGGGCGACCGGGTAGATGCCGATCGGGTAGCGGGCGAACTGCCAAAGGGCGTCGTACGCGACACCGAGTTCGAGGCCGAGCGCCCAGAAGGCGACGGCCGCGGTGAGGACGCGGGTCGCCCACATCACCGCGGTCGCCGCGACGACGAGGATCAGCCACCCGAGCACGCCGAGGACGGTCGGTGTCACACCGGCCTCCCGCATCCCGAGCACGATGGCGCCGGCGCCCAGGACGACCTGGGTCAACGCCAGCGGAGCGCAGGTGCCGAGGGTGACCAGGAAGATCGCGGGCGCCGGTTGGACCAGCACCTCGTCCAGCTTGCCGCTGTTGATCTTGCCGTTGAACCACTGCACGTTCGGCTCCACGAACGCGGCCCGCAGCCCGCTGACGATCTGGAAGATGCCCAGCAGGACGACGGCTTCGCCGAGCCGCCAGCCGTTGAGGTCGTCCGTACGGGTGAAGACCATGGCGAGCGCGATCAGCGACGACGCGAGCGTGAGCACGGCGAGCCCGATCTCGAAGACGAGATCGCCCCTGAAGGCCAGAGAACGCCGCACGGACAGCGAGAACAGCAGCCCGAACAGCCGGATGAGTTTCAGCACCGGGATTCTCCGCCCTATCCGCCGAAGAAGGTGAAGCGCCGGACTCCGCGTCTCCAGATCGCCGTGCAGAGCAACGTGAAGAGGAGCAGCCAGCCGAGCTGTGTCGCGTACGCGAGGAAAAGCTCGCCGCCCTGGAGGGTTCCCGCCGCTATTTCCGCGGGCATTCCGAGCATCGCCCAGAACGGAAGCAACTGCCCCGCCGACTGGAACGGCTCAGGCAGGAAACTCAGCGGGGCGGCGGTTCCGCCCAGCAGGAAGATCAGCGTTTCGCCCACGCCGACCGCCCCGTGCGCCCGCTGGGTCCACAAAGCCGAGAGCGCGAGCGAATACGTGAAGACGAATCGCAGCGCGCCGGCCAGCACGATCGCGGGAACGGCGGCGAGAACGGCCGTCAGCTCCAGCCGGACACCGACGATCACCGCGATCACGACGACCACCGGCAGGCCGAAGGTCAGGTGCCAGAACCGCATGGCCAGGTTCTGGCCCAGGTACGAGAGCACGACGGGCTTCGGCTCGACCATCGTCTGGTCGAAGGTGCCCTCGTAGATCTCGTTGGAGACGGTGTGGTGCTCGTACGAGACGGTCATCAGCTGCACCAGGAGCAGCACGAGGTAGTACGTCGCGACGGTCCGGTCCGCGTTCAGCGCCGACATCCAGACCAGGAGGCCGAGCAGCGGGGTCACCGTCTGGCCGACCACGAGCGTGATCAGGAACGAGCGCAGGCTCCACCACATCACCGAGCTGCGCCAGACCGACAACCACAGCAGGCGGCCGAGCCGGATCACGTGCCCGTTCACCGCGCGCCGTCGCGGTAGAAGCGGTCCATCACGGTCTCCAGCGGCGGGTCCTCGACCGCGAGATCGGCGACGGCGAGGCCGGCCAGCAGCCGGCTGGTCACCGACGGCACGTCGTCGCGCGGCACCCGTAAGGTGACCGGGCCGGTCGCGGAGGTGTCGTCGATCGCCTCGACCTCGCCGAACTCCTCCCACGCGACGCCGGCTCCGTCGGCCAGCGTGACCCTGACCCGTTTGTACGGCGAGAGCCGGCCGGCCAGCGTCGCGAGCGGCCCGTCGTACTGGAGGCGCCCGCCGTCGATGAGGATCACCCGGCGGCACAACGACTCGACCTCGGCCATGTAATGGCTCGTCAGCAGCACCGTGGCACCCGTGCTCGCGGCGTAGCCGGCCACGAAGCGCCGCAGCGTCGCCGCGGCCGAGACGTCGAGCCCGATGCTGGGCTCGTCCAGGAACAGCACCCTGGGCCGGTAGAGCAGCGCCGAGGCGAGCCCGGTCCGCATGCGCTCGCCCAGGCTCAACGCGCGCACCTGCCGGTTCAGCAGCGGCTCCAGGTCGAGCAACTCCCCCAGCTCGGCGAGGTTGGCGCGGAAATCGGCGTCCGGCACGTCATAGAGCACTTGGCGATAACGAAAGGCGTCCATGACGGTCAGCTCGGCCGGCCCGCCCATGGGCTGGCTGCCCCGAACCAGCGCCATTTGCTGGAGATATTCGCTCTGGCGGCGCCAGGGGGTGAAACCCAGCACCCGTACCTCGCCGGCGGTCGGATGCAGGATTCCGGACAACATTTTCATCGTGGTGCTCTTGCCGGCGCCGTTCGGCCCGAGAAAGCCGACCACTTCGCCGGCGGCCAATTCGAAGGACAGGTCGGTAACGGCGTCGACCTGACGATATTCGCGGCGGGCGACCGATCTGAGCGCCGCCCATAACCCGGACCGGCGCACCGGCGCGCGATAGGTCATTCCGAGTTTCTCGGTCACCACTACGGGCCCGGACCATGCTTCTCGAACACGATTCGCCACCGTAGTCACCCTAGTGGGCCGCTATGACACTACGGCTGGACTTCGCGGCCCAGCGTGAACCAGAAGGTCGGCACCGAGTTGGTGCCCGGTGTGACGTCGAGCAGCTCCCAGCCGGTGAACCTGGCGCGCAGCTCGTCGGCGGTGACGCCGGCCGCCCACGACTTGATCTCGGTGGTCGGGTTGGCGAGCGGCTCGGGGCCGTACCCGAACATCAGCAGCCGCGCTCCGGGAGCGGCGCGCCGGGTGAGCCCGGCGGCATAGGCGTCGCGGCGGTGCAGCGGGATCCCGCAGAAGCAGCTCAGGTCGAAGAACAGGTCGAACGGGCCCGGCGCGTCGAGCTCGTCGAGGCGGGTGGCGTCTCCGTGCAGCAGCCGTACCGCGACTCCCTCCTCTGCCGCCTTCTCCCTGGCCCGCTCGACGGCGCGGTCGATCAGGTCGACGGCCGTCACGTCCCAGCCGTGCCGGGCGAGGTGGACGGCGTTGGTGCCGGTGCCGCAGCCGAGTTCGAGCACGCGGCCGGGCGGCAGGCGCCGTGGCCCCTCGGTGAGGGCGACCAGCTCGGGGGGCGTCACGCCGGTGTCCCACGGCGGCTTGCCGTCGCTGTAGAAGCCCTCCAGCGCGCGGTGGACGGTCTCCTCCTCCTGGTCGCGCGGTTCCGGCTTGCGGGTGACGTCCATGGTCTCCTCCGAGTATTTGTAGTTAAACTCTAGTGATGGACTCTAGAGATATACTGGTACCATGGACGACGTCAAGCGGCCGGACAAGCGGGCCGAGCGCTCACGCCGCACCCGCGCGAAGCTCGTCGAGGCGGCTCGCGAGCTGTTCATCGCGCAGGGGTACGGGGCGACGAGCCTCCAGGAGGTCGCGGACCGGGCGGGCGTGGCCGTACAGACGGTCTATTTCGTCTTCCGCAACAAGCGCACGCTGTTCAAGGACGTCGTCGACACGTCGATCGCCGGGGACGCCGAGCCGGTCGCCACCATGGACCGCGAGTGGTTCCGCGCCGCGTGCGCCGAGCCCACCGCGGCCGGGCAGGTGCGCGCGCACGTCCACGGCACCCGCGAGATCCTGGGCCGGGTCGCCCCGATCATGCCGCTGATCGCCGCCGCTGCCGCCACCGACCCGGAGATCGCCGCCCAGTGGCCGGACGGCCCCGACCCGCGTTACACCGTGCAGCACGCGGCGGCCGAGGCGCTGGTACGCAAGCCCGGCGCCCGCCCCGGCCTCTCCGTCGAGACGGCGGCGGATCTGCTGTTCGGGCTGCTCAGCCCGGAGCTCTACCTGATCTTCGTCCGTGACCGCGGCTGGTCACCGGACACGTGGGAGGAGTGGGCCCGCACCACCTTGACCGCCCAGCTCTGCGCCGCCCCTGACTGAGGCCGCCGATGGGCCCGGCCACGGCCCCGTTGACGACGACAGCCGTCACAGCCGATGGGGAAGGGGGAGCCACGGGTGCGATCCGCTCAGCCACGCCTCGTCGATCTCCCTGCCGGTGAGCCGTGCGACCAGGGTCAAGGCAGACGTGACGCAGGTGGCCAGGGATGGGTGGTAGCCGTTCGGGTCCCATGCGTGGAAGTCGCCGAACGCCTCCGGCAGCGGTCGCTCGTCGTCCTCGTCCCCCACCGAGTACCCGTTCTCCTCCATCCACTCCGACCATTCCGCGAAGGCCGGCCGGTCCGGCGGGAGCTCAGGATCCGTCATCCAGCTCGTGTCCTCGACATCGAACATCAGCCCCTCGGCCGGCGGATCGAGAGCGTCCGGGGCATTGCCGTACCGCTCGCCGGGGACGGTGACGCTGAACCGAGTCGTGTAGTACCCGTCCGACACGTACTCCAGATCGCGTACGCCGTTCAGCCCTCATCCCACGCTGAACTCCGCGGCGAACCCGTAACGGTGCGACCTGTGCCACAGATGCTCCGAGCGTCGCATGTCGCGCCTTCCTACCGAGGGCCACCCCAGCGCCGCCGTTCGCCTCCGCTGCTGCCGGACACCACCTTGGCATGATCCGTCCTGCTTCCGTTCCTCTTGGTGCGCCGGCGACCACGACGTCGCGGCTGTCTAGGCGGTAGCAGGTGTTCGGTCTCGGACAGCAGTACGGTCATGTCCGGCTCGGTGTCCTGGAACGCCGCCAGCTCAGCCCGCAGCTCCACCTGATCTTCGTCCGCGAACGCGGCTGGTCACCGGACACGGGAGAGGAGTGGGCCCGCACCACCTTGAGGCATCCAGGACTCCACGCCGGAGCATCGCTGATCAAAATCCGGTGAATCAACCCTCTCGTTATGACCCGGCTGAACACCGAACCGAGGCGGACGGCGACCGCGTACTTCCGGGCAATCAACATCCGGGAGGGCAGTCATGGCCATCCGATCCTTACTTCTCACACTCGTCGTCGCGGTGTCACCCGCCGCCGCCTCCGCTACCGGACCGCGGAGCGCCGTGCCGGACTGCGGCCGCAAATACACACACGGAGTGCCGGGAAGAATCAAAGTCATCATGCAACGACGAGGTGGGGGCAGCACCAACGGCAAACGATGGATCGCGTACTACGTCGAGACCCAGGTCCCACTCGAAGGAGATGGTGTGCTCAACAGAGCCGGATCCAAGGGCGTCCTACAGCGCACGTGGGGCAAGCAGTACAACGAAACCCGGTATCGCTGGATCCAGCGGAAACTCTCGTGGGCGACACCGCTCAAGAAACAATGGGAAGTTCACTACAACATCAAGGTCGAGCCGGGCTCACAGGTGAGAAACGAGGGACAGCTGCTGGTGGCGGGCTACAATGGCTATGTAGCCGCCGCATGGTTCTCATGCTGGGCCCGCTGACCACGACCGGAGCCGGATCGGATTACCATGGCGATGCCCAGGGCAGAGACGATCTCGCGCGTCCTTGATGGCACCAAGCCTCTGACGCAACGGATACCCAGCCCCGGAGAAGCCGGCGCCGTCGCCCGCTGGCGCTCCGCTGACGGCCTCGGCGCAGTGCTTTTCATCAGACACCGCCGAGACGGAATGCTGGCCGCCGAGCTGTCCCTTGCCGTGCGTGACGCCGCGGGGAGATGGCGGGACCTGGAATTGGACTCGGGTACGAACGAATATCCCGACATTTTCTCGACGCCGCGAGATCCTTCCGGCGCCGTCCCTCTGGGCATCACGGAGACTCTCGTCTCCGAGGCGGAGTTCCGAAATGGGACGGCGACCACCGCGCGATTTCTCGAAGTATGGGTCGGCGACGCGATCACCTCGGTCACGTGCGCTACCAATTCAGCCACAACCGAACAAGAGGTTTCGCCGCTCGGTGTCTGCCTGGCGGGCGTTGTCGGAGAAGAGAGCGCGGCGGTACATGTGCGCGTGGGAAACAAGACGCTGCACGTCATTTCCCTGTCCGAAGCTCCCGTCGAATAGAAGCGTCCGCGGAAGATGTCGGCCTGACGCTTTCGCACCTTCCTCCACCGGCGGGCGGGCGTTCGTGAACGCCGTGGCCTGAGGGGAAGCCGGGCAGCCGGTCGACAGCCTGGGTCGTGCGGATGGGCTCATCCGCCGGCCGACGTTCACTTCATCGGGGTCCATGACCGGTGAACCGGGTCCCAGCGGTAACGGGCACCGCTCTCGTGGTCGCCTTCGAGCAGGCGCACGATGGCGAGGCGGGCGTCCAGGTCGAGTTCGGAGGGAAAAGCGAAGCTCGTACGGTGGCCTTCGATCTCGATGATCAACAGGGGCTCGTCCCCGGGTTCGCCACGGGAGAGCGCGACGCGGCGCGCCGCCCGGCACAGGGCCTGCCAGGTCGATTCGCCGGCCTTTTGCAGGAAGGCGTTGGAGTAGGTGGCGAGCGGGACAGCGACCAGCAAGGTCCAAAGGTCGATCACCGCACCGGCGCGGCGCCCCTCGAAGGGGCCTGCGTCGGCGGCCACGTCGAGATCGTCGAGGAGCTGGAAGATATCCTGCTGCACCCGTTCCGGCAGGGCCTTCGGATAGCGGATTCGCACGGGGAGACTCCTTGGGGTCAGATTCCGGTGCAGGTGAAAGCGGCCCAGTAGTCGGGATGGGCGTAGGGCCGCACGTGGTCGGCGTCGCGCCGCGCCTTGCTGTTGAGCCGGTACGGCCAGGGGACGGCTCCCTCGACGTAACGCAGAAACTCGGTGAGCGTGCTGTCGCGCATCCAGCGCTGTGCCTGCCGCAACGCCTGTGCGGGCGATCGGCGGCCACCGTCCCAGAGCTCGTAGAAACGCATGACCATGAGCAGGGTGGCGAAGTCGTCGACCTGCCACAGCGTGCCGATGATGCCGGGAACGCCCGCCTGGAGCATCGCGCTGGGCAACCCCACCACCTCATCGAGCAGGGAGGCACCGGGTACGCCGCTCTCGCAGGCCGACAGCACGGCCATGCGGGCGCCCGGCAGGCGCTCGCCGAGAACGTCCTTCACCGTGATCCGTCCCCCGCTCACCAGGAGGCTGCTCTCCAGCGGGTCCCGGTGGTCGACCACGCCGTGACAGGCGAAGTGGTAGACGCTGTGCCTCGGCAGTTCGGCGATCACTTGCTGCGGTCGCGGCACGCGTAAGATCCGCGTGCCGGGAAAGCGCCGCCGTACCATCGTGATCTCGTCGTCGACGGCGTGCAGCCGGTTGCCGGCGTCATCGCCCGGGTCGGCGACCATCAGATGCGCGGATCCGGCTGACGGGAGTCTCGCGGCCGCGTCGGACAGTACGCGGGCGTTGGGGGTGTAGGCGACGGTGACCCGGTCCAGCATGGTCGCGTGCAGCGGCAGGGCGGCGAGAGGACCGGCGGGGATCAGCGTCACCGAGTCGAGCGGTCCGAGGGCGCGCAGCAGCGGATCCGTGATCGTGACCGACATCCAGTCCAGCGTGCCGGAGAGGACTTCCCGCCATTCCACCTGGCCCAAGGAGTCGGCGGCGGCCGGCCCTCGGCGGTAGGCGCCGACGCGGTCCTGTACCTCTTCGCCGGTCAGCTCCGGGAGCCGGACGAGTCCGGGCCGCCGGCCGCCGTCCACGACGGTGAGCGCGTAGCCGCCACGCTCACCGGAGAAGAGGTAGACCAAAGGAGTGATCAGGGAGGCGTCCTGCACGTCCTGATAGCGGGGGGCGGCACGGAAGCGCTCGAAGCCGGGCAACGCACGGATCTCTTCCACCAGCGCCTCCCACCGGGCCCGGGCCTTGGTGATGAGCTCGCGGCGGGCGCGGGCGGCGGGGTCGAGGATCCAGGACTCGCCCGGTCCGGCGGCGAGGAGTTCCAGCCTGCGCAGCTCCCCGGTCAGCTCCAGGTGCTCATCGGCGAGGCGCTGGTGTCCGAGGGCCCTCAGCTTACCGACGATCTGCTCCCGTTCCACCGTGTCGGTGAGCAGGAGCGCCCGGCTCGTCTCGAGCGTCACGACGGCCTCTCGGTATCTGCGCTCGGTGATCAGCCAGTGCGCGGCCTCGGCGGCGGCTCCCTGCGCCTCCCGTACGATCTTCTCCTGTTGTCCCCTGGTCAAGGCGCTGAGCGCGAGCCGGCGTGCCGACTCCAGCGCTTTGCGGTAAGCCTTGACGGCCTCCTGCGCGAGGCCGTGCTCGGCCGCGGCGGCGCCCCAGGCCATGGCGGTGTTCGTGGCCCGCTCCGGGGAGTCGGTGACGGCGTGGTCATGAGCCCGTTCGAAGTGTCTCAGTGCGGCGGGCAGCCGGGCGTCCAGCGAGCCGGGGTCCAGACGCGCCGCCGCCAGAAGGACCTGAGCGAGAGCGGTCTCAAGGAGAGCGGGCATCCAGCCGTCCAGCCGCGTCGCGAGCGCTGAGCGGATGCGCTGTTCGACGTCTGTCACCTGATCGAGGCGGGGCGCGCCCATGTCGATCAGCATCGCCAGCGCGGGGAGGATGGCCACGCGGTCGAGCGCCAGATGACGGGGTGTCCGGTCGACGGCTTCGAGCACGATGTCGAGGTCCGGGGCTTCGGCGGTCAGGCCGTTGACGTACAGCATCGTCTCCATGAACACGCGACGCAGGATCAGATCCGCTCGTCGGCTCGGCGGCGCGACTTCCAGCGCGAGCGCGCACGCCCTCAGGACGTCGTCGACGAGTTCGGGCGCGGGAGCGGAGGCGCCCTCGACGAATCGGGCGCTCTCCCAGGCCAGGCGCGCGTACGCGAGCTCCATCCGCTGCAGCCGTACCGACAGGACGACGCCGGGCAGGTGGCTCAGGGGCCGCGCGGCGGCGGCCAGCCGCTCGACGGCCCGCTCCATCGCCGAGAAGTCGCCCTCCGTGCTCTCGAACGTGTTGGCCACGTCGACGAGCAGGTCGGCCGCGATGCAGCGGCGTACGGGATCGGGGTCTCGCTCGGACAGACGCGTCAGGATGGTCGCGGCGCGCTCCAGATTCTCCCGCTGATAGCTGCCGAGCAGGGTGTTGTGCAGCGCCCGGGCCAGGTTGAGCTCCAGCCAGCCCCTCTTGGCGGGGTCGTCGCCCACTCTGGCGAGCCGGGCCTCGCAGACGGCGGCCACGCGCGCGGCGTCACCCGAGGTCATCGTGGTGAGGAACCCCTGCTGCAGCCGGGTCTCCTCCTCCTGCGCCAGGGCCTTGAGGCTGACCGCCACGATCAGTAGGGCGCCGCCGGCCAGCACCGGAGCGGCGAGGGCCGGGTCGGGAAGGTGTTCGGTGGTGAGCACGAACAGGGGCACGGTCACCGGCAGGACGCGGAGCGCCAGCATGAGCCGGAGCTGCCGGCGGCTCGCGCACAGAACACGCCTGCCGAGCTCGTACCGCAGCCAGAAGGTCACCCCCCACGGCACGCTGGTCACCAGGGTGAACCAGAGGCTGCGCTCGACGCCGAACCCGGCCACGAGCATGCAGGCGAAGAACACCACCAGGGACAGCGCTCCGGCCAGGACGTGCCGGAGGACCAGCGTCGCCGTGGAGGACTTCCAGTCCGCGAGGCTCAGGGTCGACACATGTACACCTGGACCTGCTGGGGGCGCAGCACCCGATCGCCCAGGAGATAACCGTTGCGCACGATTCTGGCCACCTCGCCGTGCCGGCCGCCGTCTTCCGTGATGACGGTGCTCAGCACCTCCTGAACCTCGGGGTCGAAGGGCCCGTCCTGCCGCGCCACCGGCGCGACGCCGTACTTCTCCAGGACGGCGAGCAGCTCGGCGTGCAGGGACTTCGCGAAGTCGGTGTCGGCCTCGTCCACGCTCTCGATGCGGTCGGCGAGCAGCACCAGGTCGTACAGCAGCGGCCGTAGCGCCGCCCCCTCCATGCTCTGGCGCATCCAGCCGAGCTGCTCGCTCAGGGCCGCGGTCGCCTCCCTGTTCTCGCGGTCCGTCAGCAGGCGCCGGCGGAACAGGTCGAGCAGGCCCGCGAGGTCCTCCTGGATGGTCTGAAGCTCGGACATCTTCTCTCCTGCGTTCATGAGGTACGGGAAACCCGGTACGACCTGGTGTCTCGCTCGGTCACCTGCCAGCGAGGCCGGTAACAGAGCGCTGCGATGCCAGCCCCCGTCCCCACCACCAGCAGGAAACCGAGGGGCATCAACGCGCCGTCGCCACCGAGTGCCGCGCCGATGACGAAGAGGAAGGCGGCGAACACGCCGAGCACCATGAGCAGGCAGCCGCACCCCATCGAGGCGCTCGCGGAGAGGGCCGAGCCGAGGCCGGACAGCAGTCGCTTGCCGTCGAAGACCCGTTGCGTGGCGGCCAGGGCCAGCGAGTGGAGGTACTGCAGCCGATGGGTCAGCTGCTGGTCGGGGGGAGACAGGCTGAGCGCCCGCCCGGACAGCTGGGCGACGTCGTAAGCCTGCTGGGGATGGATGATGACGGGCGTGCCATCGGTCAGATGATCGGCCGCCTGGTCGGCCAGTCCGTGCAGGGCCAGGCCGGCCAGCACGCGGGCCTGCGGGGTCGCACCGCCGACGGCCAGAGCGGAGTCCAGGATGGGCAGGGCCTCGGCGTAGCGCTCGCCGCGCAGCAGTTGCTGGCCGAGGAGCAGCTGGTACGTGGGGTTGTGACGGTCGAGCTCGTGCGCCGTGCGATAGGCGATCAGGCCGTTGGCCCAGGCCCCGATCGCGCTGAAGGCCTCGCCTCGGATCGCGTGGTACTGCGGCTGGAGGTGGTCGAGGCGCAGCGCCTGCTCGATCTCGTGCAGGGCCAGGTGCGGATTGCCGCCGCGCATGCTGGCCTCGGCGCGTGCCGCCCACGCCTGCGGGTCCTCCGTGGCGGCCTCCGCCCGGTCGTCCGGCGGACGCGCCGCCCGTTGCCGGTCGTACGCGGCCCGCCTGGCCGGGTCCAGCAGTTCCCGCTCGGCCACCTCGATCAGCTCGACCATGCGCTCCGCCGCCTGACGGCGGTCGAGCTCGGGGGCCGAGGAGGCCCGGCTGATCCAGAGCCGGCGCTGCTTCTTCACCGCCTCCTTGATCGCGGCCTCGTCGGCTCCGGGATCGATCTCCAGCAACTCGTAGTAGTCGTCCATCAGATGACCTCGGCCGCGCGCAGCCGGTCACCGGCCGCCCGGAGCTGACCGCCGTCCATGTTGGCGACGCGCTCGATCTCGAACTCTCCCCAGTGTTGCCCGGTCTGCCCGTCCGTGACCTGCACATGGATGATCGCGTCGATGTCGTACGAGAGGCGCACTTCCACGGGATGGCCCTCGGGCAGGCCGGCGACCGGGATCCTGATCTCGGACTGGCCGATGACGTTGACGTACGCCATGTCCGTGTCCTCGCCCTCGGTGACCTTCAGCAGGATCCCGCGCTGGTCGTGATACATGGTCGCGTATTTCTTGGCGACACCGCAGGGCAGCCGGCTGTTGCGGGGGACGATCACCGAGTTCTCGACTCGTTCGCCGTCGGCGAGCACTTCGACGCCCAGCGACTGGGAGGTGACGTCCCGCACAGCGGTGAGAGCGCCTCCCGTCACCTGCGCGAGAGCGTCAGGGGCCGCGGAGTTCTCGGCCGCGGCCAGAATCGCCGCGCCCATCGCCACCACTTCGTCCTGTGCCACCCCGCGTTCGGCCGGGCGGCCGCTCATGCTCTCCAGCAAGCGGGTGACCATCGGCATGCGCGTGGATCCCCCGACCAGCAGCGTCCGATCGATCTGGGCCCAGGACAGGCGTGCCTCCTCCACCACCTGGCGGGCCAGGGACTCGGTCCGGCCGAGCAGGCTCGACGTCATGCGCTCGAAGGTCTCGCGGGTCACCTTGACGTGGTGATGGGCCCCGTCGACCGACAGCACGATCGAGCACTGCTCGCTAGTCGACAGGGTCCTCTTGGCGATCTCGGCCTTGTCCCGCAGCTCGGCGATGCGCGCCTCGTCGCCGGCCAGGACGCTCGCTCCCCCCGCCGCCACGATCTCGGCGTCGACGTGCTTCATCAGCCGGTTGTCCCAGTCGTATCCGCCGAGGTTGCGGTCGCCCGCCGTGGCCAGCACCTCCAGTTCGTCCCCGGCCGAGCGCATCACCGTGACATCGAAGGTGCCGCCGCCGAGGTCGTACACGAGGAAGACGCCCGCGTCGGCATGCCGCAGGCCGTACGCGATCGCGGCGGCGGTCGGCTCGTTGAGCACCCGCAGCACCTCGAGACCAGCGATGGTGCCCGCGTCGCGGGTCGCCGTACGGCGGGCGTCGTCGAAGTAGGCGGGAACCGTGATCACGGCGCGGTCGACCGGCTCACCGAAGTGGAGCTCGGCATCCTCCTTCAGCCGTTTGAGTATGAGCGCCGAGATCTCCTCGGGGCGCAGGTCCTTACCCGCTTCGGTGGTGTAGACGATGCTCTTCTCGCCCATGTGACGCTTGACGAACTGGACGGTGTCCTCCGGCGCGCTCGCCGCCGAACGCTTGGCCTGGCTGCCGACGATCGCGATGTCGCCCTGGAACAGGACGACCGAGGGAGTGATGCGCTCGCCCTCGCGGTTGGGCACGATGTCAGGGACTCCGGCGTCGTTCAGTGCCGCCATGGCGCAGTACGTGGTTCCCAGATCAATGCCGATGACTCTTCCCATGGTCCGATCCCCCTTGTCTCGTCATCCCCGTCGGGCAAGAAGAGCACGGAACGTTCCAAGAAGGAGCACGGCCGGCTGACCAAAATGTCACGGAGGCCGGTGTGCGTGGAGATATACCTGGCCAGAAGGGGAAAAGTGCGTCTGATCCGAATATTCGGATTGTTCGCTCAGAATTCGGATCTGTGCCAGGAGCCGGTGCAGGTGGGCCGCCTCCTGGCGCGCGTTCGACGCGACCGTGGATCTCGCGTCCAGACGCGACGCCAGGCCGGCGGCCACGGGGACAAGTTCCGCAGCCTCATGGATCCGGCCGGCCGCCGACAGGACGCGGCCCGGCTCCAGACCGGGCGTCACGGCGCCGTTCGCCACGTCGTCGTCCCTGGACGGCGCGAGTCTGCGCAGCAAGGCTCGGGCATGCGCGCCGAGCAGTTCGAGCAGGGGCCGGTGCTGACCGTCGTGCGGATCCCAGTGGCGCAGCGCCAGCGTGAGCACGTCGACGAAGGTGGCGGTGACCCGCCGGGATGCGGCCACCTGGACCTGGGTGCGGGACACCTCGGCGATCAGCGGGTGTGTCGTCACGCAGACCCCGTACGGGGAAGGATCAGCGTGCACCTCGATCAGGTTCATGTCGTGCAGGGCCTGCAGCGTTCGGCGGAGCCGGTTCGCGTCCAGGCCCAGGCCGTCGGCGGCCAGTTCGATCACGATGACGGGCAGCGGCGTGCCGGGGGCGAAGTGCGCCAGCAGGTGCAGCAGCAGCCGTGAGGCGCGGTGTCCCTGGCGCTCCAGTTCGTCCAGCGAGATCTCCCAGGTCCGCAGGATGCTCAGGCCGGCGGGTGTCGGCTGCTCGTCGAGGATGGAGACGTCGCGCTCCAGCGCCGTTGTGTACGCCGCGAAACTCCCGTGCACCGCGAACGGCGAGGAGAGATGTCGGCCGGCCAGGACGAGTGTGAGGGGCAGGTGCCCTAACCGCGCCGACAGTCCCTGCGCTGAGGCGGACGAGCCGGCCCCGGGCGCCAGATCGAGAAGGACGGCGGCGCCCGCCTCCGGCGATAGCGGGCTCATCACGTGGCGGGCCACCAGGTGACCCCAGGCCGTGCGGCCACGCATGCGGGAGGTGACGAGAACGAGACCGGCGCCCCCGCCACGCACCCATCCGGCGCCGTCCGCGGCCTTCCCCCGGCCTGTCGCCAGTGCTTCGAGGCTGTCGGCGCCGTCCAGGACGAGCAGCCATCCGGCTCCGCCGCTCCGGTCCAGATGGGACCAGAGCAGGTCGGCCGGGCTGCGCCGGCCCGCTCGCGCATCGTCCAGATGCGCGGCCGGAGCCCCGAGTTCGAAGGCGATCTGCAGCATGCTTTCTAGCAGCGTGGAGGCGTCGGCGGCCACCCACCACACCGTCCTCCCGGAGTGGACGGCCCGCGCGGCCACGGACAACGCGACCGTGCTCTTCCCGCACCCGCCCATGCCCGTGACGACATGAGGGCGGCCGTCGGGACGGACGAGCAGGTCGCACAGATCCTCGATGATCTGGTCCTGCCCGTGAACCCGGGCGGGCAGGCGTCCGAGCGGCGGCGCCAGGGAGGCCGCCTGCCGTACGACCGGCGGTGGCGGCGTGGCACGCGCCTTCGGCACCGGCACGGAACTCCGCTCGGCGAGCGCCATGTGCCACAGAGAGACGAAAGCCCCTGGGCTGAAGCTGACACCGCGCTCCTTGCACAATTCGGTGACCACACTCGTCAGCGAGGGGAACCACCGCCGCGCGGGCAGCGAAACGCCCGCGGTCCAGTCGTGCACGCGCGGCGCAAGATTCTTCCTGCGCTGGTCCGGGATGTGGCCGTCCTTCTCGAGTTGCCGGGCCATACGCCGGGCGAAGGCGACCTGAGAGATATGGGCGCGGGTCAGGATGTTCGCGAGCTGGCTCGCGAAGACCTGCCTTGGAGAGGGTTTCGCGGAAATGCTCGACATGGCCGTTTCATATCTCCAGGACATGGCGGGATCGGTCACGTCATATGGAGTATCGCGCGGCGAAACGGCCGCCCAGACGGCCGCCTGACCGTCAGCCAAAGACCATCAAAGTGGGATGAGCCGGGATATTTCGCGGTTTCATCAGTCGATCATCGGGCACCACGCCGGAGCCAGTGATCGATATAGCGCGAAGAAGGCCCGCCGATGGACGACCTCCAGAACCTCGATCCGCTGCGGTAACGGGCACCCGGGTCGGCGGGATTCCTCATCGTGGGTTTCTATGTGCGCACCAGCCTCCGGGTTGGACCGTTCCGTTTCACTCTCGGCCAGGCCGGAATGGCGGTCTCGACCGCGGTTCCGGGTCTCCGGGCGCGGATGGGCCCCCGCGGCAACGTCGTGCGCATGGGACGCGGGACGATCTCGTATCGCACCGTCGCACCTGACCGTGACGTGGTCATGCACGACATCGTCAGCCTGGCGCCGGCCCGGCCGAGTGAGATCGTCCGGCAGTTGCAGCAGGCCGCGGAACGCCGGCTCCACTGGCCGTACGTCCTGGCCGCGCTGCTCGTCGCGTGGCTGGTGACAGGGCGCTTCGGGCTGGTCGTCGTCGCGGTCGGCGTGCCGTTCGTGCTCTGGGTGGCGTTGCGCGACCGGGCGGCGCGCGCGGTGGTCGTCATGTACGACGTGACCGACGAGGCCGCCTGGCGTTTCGACCACCTCGTCGGCTCGTTCGCCGAGCTCCAGCGGGCCCACGGATTCTGGCTGATCACCGCGTCCGGCGCGATCACCAGCACCCATCAGTTCAAGGTGAACGCCGGCGCCTCCCGGCTGCTGCACAGGCTGAACGCCTCGGCCCGGCTGACGGGGCCGCCGATCCTGGTCACCAATGTCGCCGTTCCGACTCTGACCGCGGGCAGCCTTTCGGTGCACTTCCTCCCCGACCGCGTCCTGGTCCGCGACGGCCGCCACGTCGCCGACCTCGCCTACCAGCACCTCCACGCCGGCCTGGAGCACGCCCGCTTCATCGAGGCGGGCCCGGTGCCGCCCGACGGCACGGTCGTGGACTTCACCTGGCGCTACGTCAACGTCGACGGCGGCCCCGACCGCCGGTTCAAGAACAACGCCCGCCTGCCCGTCCTCCAATACGGCAGGCTCACCCTCCGCAGCCACAACGGGCTCCACCTCGTCTGGGACGCCTCGCAGGTCGCGCTCGTCCACGCCGTGGCGAACGCGCTCAACCAGTCCATCGCCGCTCGGCCACCGGTGATCCACTCCTGAGCTAGCAGCGCGCTCCCGTACGAAAGGGCATCACTCCGACATCCGCTACGGGCAGTGCGCGCGCTCGGCCGCTGAGCCGCGTAGCAGGCGAGCGCGCGCCGGACTCCGCCAAGGGCGGGCTGTCCCGTCACGTACGCGGTCCGCCCGTCGTCTCCGCTTCGGCGGTGGAGTGCCGTACGGACGAGGGGACGACGGCTCTGAGCGCGGGCCAGGCCAGCAGCGCCAAGGCGGCGGCCAGGGAGGCCACGGCCAGCATGGCGCCCGGCAGCCCGGCCGCCTGCGCCCAGTACCCCACGTACACAGGGCCGGCGAGGTAGCCGACATAGGCCGAGGTGGACACGACCGAGGTGGCGGCACCCCGGGCGGCGGTGGGGACGTTGGCGGTGGCCAGGCCGAGCACGGTGGGGAAGAGCACGGCCGTGCCCACGGCGGCCAGGGCCAGCCCGAGCAGCGCCAGAGGGAGGTATGTGGTGAGGGCGAGCAGGGACGTCCCCGCAGCGGAGATCACCGCGCCGCCGGTGAGCACGGTCCAGGCGTGCAGGGCGCGACGGGTCTGCACCGCGCCGATCGCGAAGCGGGTGAGCGCTACGGCGAGGGCGAAGACCGCGGGCCCGGCGCCGATCAGCGCGGGTCCCGCGTGTACGGCGTCGGCGAGGTAGACAGCGCTCCAGCTTTGGTGCGCGTTCTCCACGGCGAATCCGAGCGCGCCGAGTCCGCCGGCGACGAGCAGGAGGGGCAGATGAGCACGCAGACCCGGCCGGCGGCTGTCCGGGCTGTGGGTGGTTGAGGTGCGGGCAGGATCAGGTTGCGGGCGAACGTGATCGTGACGGGCTGTCGTCTCCGTCTGCGTACGTCTGCCGGTGACGACGGCGGCGCTCACGACGCCGGCGGCGAGCAGGACCAGCGCGTACGGCGCCACCACGGGCAGGCCGGCGGCGTTCAGCAGGCCGGTGACGAGGCTCGCCGCGACCACGGCCAGGGAGAAGACGCCGTGCGCCCGGGTGATGACCGGACGGCCGGTGGCACGTTCGACGCCGCCGGCCGCCGCGTTGATCGCCACGTCGGCGGCGCCGGACGACGCGCCGAGCACCGCCAGTCCCGCGCACAGGGCGGGCAGGTCGTGAGCGGTGACGGCCACGGCGATGCCGGCGATGCCGAGCGCCGTGAGGGTGATCGCGGTGACGCGGTGCCCCCACCGGTCCACGGCCCGGCCGGCGAGCGGCATGGCGGGCAGGGCGCCGGCGGCGATGAACAGCAGCACCGTGCCGAGCTGCCCGTCGGTCAGCGCGGCCTGGTCGCGGATGGCGGGCACGGACGCGCCCCACACGCCCCAGAACGCGCCAAAGACGGCGAATCCCGCGTACGGCACCCAGGCCCGGAGCCGATGGCTTGCTTGTGTATCGGTACACATGCTGTTTAACGATACACAAGATAGAGTGAGGCATGGCCAAAGACCCTGCACGGCCCCGGCCGACCATGGCGGAGGTGGCCCGGGCGGCGAAGGTCTCGGTGATGACCGTCTCCTACACCTACGCCCGGCCTGATCGCGTCTCCGAGCCCACCCGGGCCAGGGTCCGCGAGGCCGCCGCCCGGCTGGGATACCCAGGCCCTCATCCGGGGGCGCGCTCGCTGCGCCGGGGGCGGACCGGCAGCCTCGGGGTGGTGCTGGGCGAGCACCTCACCTACGCCTTCGAGGACCCTCAGGCCACCCGGTTCCTGGCCGGCGTCGCCGAGGTCTGCGCCGGTCACGGCCTGGGGCTCACGATCGTGCCCATCACCGGGGAGCCGTCCGACACCGACCGGGTCGCCGAGGCCGCGGTGGACGGGTTCGTCGTCTGGACGACCAGCGACGACGACCCCGTCCTGCCGGCGGTGGCCGCCACCGGCCTCCCCGTCGCCGTGCACGGCGGGCCGCACCACGCGGACCTGCCGTTCGTGGCCATCGACAACCGCGCCGCGGCCCGCGCCGTCGCCGCCGCGGCCTTCGCCGGCGCGCGACGGCCGATGGTGCTCAGTTTCCCGCTCGATCGCGCCCGTACGCCCGGGGTCCGCGACGGGCTCGACCCGGCCGAGGCCACGTTCCGCGTGACCCGTGAACGACTGCGCGGAGTCCGCGACGCCTGGGAGGCGGGTGGCGGACGTTGGCCGCAGGTACGGGTCGCGGTGTGCGCACGTAACAGCGCGAGCGAGGCCGACGCCCTGGCCACGGCGTTCCTGACGGGGCCTGACGCACCGGACGCCGTCATGGCCATGAGCGACGAGCTCGCCCTGGGCCTGCTGCGAGCGGCCGCCCGCACCGGTCTCGCCGTCCCCGGCGACCTGGCCGTCACCGGCTGGGACGGCACCGACGCGGCCGCCGCCGCCGGGCTGACGACCGTCGCACAGGACCTGCGCGCCCAGGGGGCCCGCTGCGCACAGCTGGCGTTGGGCGAGGAGCCGGCGGCCGGCCCGGATCCGGCCGAGTGGCGCCTGGTCCTGCGCGACTCCACCCGGCGGTGACCGCGTTCGAGCGTCTGCCCGATGTCTGGAACGAGGGGACCCGCGTTACCCGCCCGACCGCAACGCCTCCCCGGCCGTGTGGCCTTCCCGACCGTAAGGCGTAAACAGCAGGGAAACAGCGCCGCCGTCACAGTCGACCCCATCGACCCGTCACTCACGAAAGGACGGCTCCATGGGTGGACTCAGCAGGAGAGGGGTCCTGACCGCCGGCGCGGCCGCGTTCGCCGCCGCGACCGCCCCAACCGCCTCGGCCGCCTCGGCCGCCTCGACGACCGGGGCACAGACGACACGCCCAACGCGGGAACGCCCGTTCCAGGCCACCCCGCCAGCCGAACGCCCCTCCCGCCCCAACATCCTGTTCATCCTCGCCGACGACCTGGGCTGGGCCGACCTCAGCTGTTACGGAGCCCCGGAGATCCGCACCCCCCAGCTGGACGCCCTGGCCGGCCAGGGCGTGCGCTTCACCCACGGGTACGCCGCGTCGGCGGTGTGCTCACCGACCCGCCTGGCCCTCTACACCGGCCGCTACCCGGGCCGCCTGAAGGCCGGGCTGCTGGAGCCGATCCCCGGCCCGGGCGCGGGCGCCGGCCTGCCCGTGGTGCACCCGACGCTGGCCTCGCTGCTCAAGCAGGCCGGTTACGCCACCGCCATGTTCGGCAAGTGGCACTGCGGCTACCTGCCGGACTACGGCCCGGTCAAGTCCGGCTGGGACACCTTCTTCGGCAACCTGGGCGGCGCCGTCGACTACTTCTCCAAGATCAGCGGCAGCGGCGAGACGGACCTGTACGAGGGCGAGGTCCGGACGGAGTCGCTGGAGTACTACACGCGCACGGTGTCCGAGCGGGCCGCGGCCTTCATCAGGGCCGGCAGCGGCGGCCCGTGGCTGCTCAACCTCAACTACACCGCCCCGCACTGGCCGTGGGAGGGCCCCGCGGACAGGGCCGTCAGCGACGATCTCACCCGGCGCATCACCGAGGGCCAGGAGGAGGGGCAGATCCTGGCGCACAACGACGGCGGCTCGCTGAGCACGTACCGCATGATGGTCGAGGCCATGGACGCCGGGATCGGCCAGGTGCTCCAAGCCCTGGCCGACAGCGGGCAGCAGGACGACACGCTGGTGATCTTCTCCAGCGACAACGGCGGCGAACGCTGGTCGTACCTGTGGCCGCTGACCGGCTCGAAGGGGCAGCTCAACGAGGGCGGCATCCGCGTGCCGGCCATCGTGCGCTGGCCCGCCGGCATCGGCGGCAACCAGGTCAGCGACGTCCCCGTCGTCACCCACGACTGGACGGCGACCATCCTGGAGGCCGCCGGCGTCGAGCCGCACGCCGAATATCCGCTGGACGGCCACAGCCTGATCCCCTACCTTCTGGACGGCGCGCAGGCACCCGCCCGGGACCTGTTCTGGCGGATGAGGCGGTCCGGCGCGCTGCGCCGGGGGAAGTGGAAGTACCTGCGCGTCCTGCCGCAGCAGGAGGGCCAGGCGACACAGCAGCTGCTGTACGACGTCACGGCCGACCCGCGCGAACGGGCCAACCGCGCCGCCCATGAGGAGGAGCTCGTCGCCCGGCTCAGCGCCGCCTGGGACGCGATCGACGCGGAGCTTGAGGACTATCCGCCCCAGGGCGGCGACCGGCCCGGCCGCTCCGGCTGATCCGGCGGCCGGGCCCGTCAAGGGTGAGCCGGACGGGCGTCGTTCAGGTGATGGGCTGCTGGGTCAGCCCCAGGTCGGCGCCCTTCGGGTCCTTGACCATCGTGACGGCGGCCAGCGAGATCACGCAGAGCACCATGATGTACGCCCCGATGGACAACGCCGACCCCGTGCCCTGCACCAGCGCCTCGGCGATCGTCGGGGCGAAGGCGCCGCCCAGGATGGCTCCGAGCGCGTAGCCGATGGCCGCGCCCGAGTAGCGCACGGAGGCGGGGAACATCTCGGCGTACATGGCCGACATGGGGCCGTACGACAGGCCGAGGCCGGTGGCCAGGACGATGATCGCCAGCGCGAAGAGCCAGATGTCGCGGGTCTCCATCAGCAGGAAGAGCGGGATCATCCACACGAACACGACCGCGTACCCGATCTGGAAGGTGCGGACCCGGCCGATCCGGTCCGACAGCGCGCCGCCGTACATCGTGAAGATCAGCCAGGCCACCGACCCGGCGACGGTGGCGAGCAGGACGGACGGCCGGGGCAGGCCGAGCGCGGTGGTGCCGTAGCTGATGAAGTAGGCGATGAGGAGGTAGCCGGCGGCGTTGTTGGCCACGAAGATCAGCGCGGTGAGCACGACGTTCCTGGTGTGGCCGCGGAAGAGGTCGCGCAGCGGCGCGGAGGAGGTCTTGGTGCGCTGCTGCAGCTCCTTGAAGACGGGGCTCTCCTCGACGGCCCGCCGTACCAGGTAGCCGACGATGATCAGCGTCAGCGAGAGCAGGAACGGCACCCGCCAGCCCCACGCCAGGAACTGCTCAGGGGTGGTGACCGCACTCATGATCCACAGCACGCCGGTGGCCAGGATGAGCCCGATCGGCACGCCGATCTGCGGGAAGGAGCCCCACAGGCCGCGGCGGTCGCGGGGCGCGTGCTCCACCGCGAGCAGCGCCGCGCCGCCCCATTCGCCGCCCGCCGAGAAGCCCTGGAGGATGCGCAGGAGGATGAGGGCGATGGGCGCCGCCACGCCGATCGTCTCGTACGGCGGCAGCAGGCCGATGAGCACGGTGGCCACGCCCATGAGGAGCAGGGTCAGCACGAGCATGCGCTTGCGGCCCAGCCGGTCGCCGTAGCGGCCGGCGATGATCGCGCCGAGCGGCCGGAACAGGAAGCTGATCCCGATCGTGGCCAGCGAGATGAGCGTCGCCAGGCCGGGGGCCTGCTGGTTGACCGGGGCGAGGAAGAGCGGGCCGAAGACCAGGCCGGCGGCCTGGGCGTAGATGAAGAAGTCGTACCACTCGATGGTGGTGCCGGCCAGGGTGCTGGCGAGGACTTTGCGGTCGTCGGGGGTCATGGATCGGGACTCACTCGGCACGATGAACTCCGTTCCTCACTTCGGGGGTGTGGCGGCGCGGGTCGGGGGGTAGCCGCGCACGTTCGGGTGCCGAACGTGCAGAAACCGGAGTCCGCCACGATTCGCAGTCTGCCACCGTCGGACGATCTTCCACAGGGCCGTGGCTTCGCCCAGGCGACCAAAGCCACCGGCCATGGCAACCAAAGGACCAGGGGCGAGCGGCCGGGGGCTGTCGTGATCCGGCCGTTCGACGGCAGAGAAGGGCCTCCCGCGCCCGGCACGCTGATCGACCATGGACGACAGACCGAAGGGCGGCCGGCGTGCCGCGCTGCTGCTGGCGGTGATCACTCCGCTCGTCGCCGAACTCACCCTGGGCAATCCGCCGCTCAGCCAGATCTGGCTGATGCTGCTGTGGATCCCGATCTACGGCGCCGGGACGGTGCTGATCCGCGAGCTGGTACGGCGGCGCCGCGGGGGCTGGCCGTCCGTGCTGCTGCTCGGGCTGGCGTACGGCATCGTCGAGGAAGGGCTGGTGCTGCAGGCGCTCAGCAGTCCCACCATGTACGGGGTGGCGGGTTGGGCACCCCGGTTCCTCGGCCTGAACACCGCCTACACCGAGCTCAACCTGCCCTACCACGCTGTCTTCAGCGTGGCGCTGCCGATCCTCCTGACCGACCTGGCCGTCCCGTCCCTGCGTGACCGGCCGTACCTGAAGCGGACGGGTCTGGTGGTCGCCGGGGTGGTGTTCGTGCTGGGCGGGCTGCTGCTGCGGCTGACCGTGGCGACCTCCATCGACCCCGGCTACCAGGCGCCGGTCCCGGTGGTGGCGGGGTGCCTGGTCGCGGTGGCGCTGCCGGCGGTGGTGGCCCTGCGCGTGCTCCCGCCCGCCCCCTCCCCCGCCCCGACCGGGGTACCGGTTCCCGGGCCGTGGGCGGTGGGCGGGTTCGGGCTGGTGGCCGGGTTCGGGTACCTGGCGCTGCTGTTCCCGTTCGGCGGAGCGAGTCAGCCCGCCTTCACCCACGGCGCATGGGTGGCCGTGCCGATGCTGGCCGCGGCGCTGCTCGCCGTACTCACCGGGTGGCTGGTGCGGCGCTGGACGGCCGGCCGCTGGTCGGATCGGCACAGCCTCTGCCTGGCGGGCGGGGCGCTGGTGGGACACACCGCCTTCGGGGTGGTGGCCAACGCCGCCACCCTCGCCGGCAAGGTGCAACTGTCCGCGCTGGGGCTGGTCACCGTGGTCCTGCTGGCGTTGCTGGGCCGCCGTACCGGCACCGGATCGAGCACGCGAACGGCTGCCGGAGGGAGCACGCGTTGAGCATCCGCATCACCTGCCCTTGAGCGCATCTCCGAACGAGCAGAGGAACACCATGACCGAAAGCGTGATCCGCAGGTACACCGGCCTCTTCATCGGGTTGCGTCAGCTCATCCGCCACGTCGACCCGGCCTGCGACTGGATCGCCGGCGTCGTCCAGTTCTTCATCGCGCTGGGGATCGCCGTGGCGCGGCTCGGCCTGCTCCCGCGCTGGGTGGGCCGCTCCGCCTACGTGCACGCCGCGATCAACCTGGCTTTCCTGCCGGCCGTGTTCTTCGGTGACGACCCCGCCGACTTCTACAGTGCGCAGGGCTGGGGGACCGCCGCGAGCATGGGCGCCGTCTGGAGCCTGTGGACGCTCGCGGTCAGCGTCAGCATCCTGCGCACCGCCCGCCGGCCGGCGCCGGTGACCGCGAGTGCGGTGTGACCGGGGACGAGCCGTGCTGCCGCTGTCGTCCGTGCGGAAAATACTTCGGAGGAAATCCGGTGGGGGTGTCGGATCGGGGCGACGGCGTTCGTAGCAGGGGTGAGTCCGTCCTTCAAGAACGATACGCAACCGGCCGTTTCCACCCGGCCATCACCGAAAGGATCTCGTCATGACCGACCAGCCCACCGAGGTCTCCCCGATCGCCGGCGCGGCCAAGCCTCCGGTCGCCGCCGACCGGGCCGCGTTCCAGGCCGAGCTGGACCGGCTCCGGATCCGGGAGAAGGCCCACACCCGCGAGGGCGATGCGATCGCCGCCGCCCGCCGACGCCTGCCGATGGTCGAGGTCGATCCGCGGACCCCGCTGACCGGGCCGGACGGGGCGGTGCCGCTGATCGACCTGTTCGCCGGACGGTCGCAGCTGGTCGCCTACTTCCACATGTGGCACACCGGCCATCCCGCCGCGCACCAGTGCGAGGGCTGCACCTTCAGCACCTCCCAGGTCACCGAGCTGGGCTACCTGCACTCCCGCGACGTCAGCTACGCGGTCCTGGCCGAGGGCCCGTACGAGGAGATCTCGCGCTACCGCGCGTTCATGGGCTATCCCGTGCCCTGGTACGCGGTGCCGCGCGATTCCGTGGACCGGCTGATCGCCGGACGGCACTTCGGTGTCCTGGCCTGCTATCTGCGCGACGGTGACCGGGTGTTCGAGACGTACTGGACCACCGGGCGCGGCAACGAGGTGATGGCGCCTTCGTACGGGCTGCTGGATCTCACCGTCTACGGGCGGCAGGAGACCTGGCAGGACGTGCCGGAGGGCTGGCCGCAGCGCTGGGGTTCCAAGGGCGGCCAGTTCCGGCTCGACGGCCGCCCGTCCGCCCAGTGGTCCCGCCTGAACGCCGGCCGCGACGACGACCTCGGCTCTTCAAGCACACCCTGACGCGCCCGGCTACGGAGCACCGGTCTGTCCTTTGTCCATCTTGCGGACGGCGAGCAGGGACAGCGCGGCGACGACCCCGCCGATGACGAAGCCGGCGGCGAAGGCCGATTCGGCCGGGACGGCCGACCCTGAAGGGGTGGCGGCGGTGAGGAAGGCGCCGCCGATCTGCGCGCCCGCGGCGAAGGCGATCACCCGGATGACCAGGACCAGGCTGGTGGCGGTGCCGGTGTCGCGATGGTCGACGGTGGTCGCGGTCTTGACGACCACCGCCGTGACGCAGACGCCGCTGGCCAGGGCGACCAGCACCTTGCCGACGACGAGGTGCCAGATCGCGCCGTGCAGGAACGCCAGGGCGAGCAGCGCGGCCATTAGGCAGACGACTCCGGCGGTGACCGCGGCGCGCGGGCCGAACCGCCGGGCCGCGATCCCGGCGACCGGCCCGCTGACCGCCGCCGCGACGGCGCCGGGCAGCAGGTAGAACCCGATGTCGGTGGCACTGGCCGCGAATCCGTAACCGTCGGCGCTCACCGCGAACAGTTGCGGAACGAGATACATCGACAGCGAGGTGCCCAGGCAGACGGCGAAGGTGATCGCGTACGAGCTCCAGATCGCCGGCCGCGCGAGCAGGTGGAGATCGACCATCGGCGCGGCGGAGCGGCGTTCGACCCGGATCCATCCGGCCACGAGGGCGGCCAGGAGCAGGACGAGGGCGCCGAGTTCGAGGGGCTGATCGCCGGCCTCGGGCACGATCGCGAGCACGACCATGAGCGTCAGCAGGATGCCGCTGAGGAGCACCAGGCCAGGCCAGTCGATCCTGGCGTCCGACCGGACCGGCGGGTCGTCCGGCATCAGCCGGTGGACGAGCAGGGTCGCCACGGCGATGGCGATGGTCGGTATCGCGAACATCCAGTGCCGCGACAGCCCTTCCGCGATGGGTCCGGCGATGAGCGTGCCCAGCATGCCGCCGCCCACGAACAGCCCGCTGACCACCCCGATCGCCACCTGGGAGTCGCCCTGCGGCAGGTGCTTGCGTACCAGGATGAACGACAGGGGCAGCGCGCCCACCATCGCGCCCTGCAGCACCTGGCCGAGCAGCAGCACCGGCAGGTTCGGCGCCAGCGCGGAGACCAGGCCGCCGGCCAGCACCACCGCCATCAGCCGGATCATGACCCGTTTCCCGCCGTACCGGTCACCGAGATTGCCGGTGACGGGCAGGAGGAGCGCGCCGGTGATGAGCAGCGCGATGCTGAGCAGCGCCCCTTGGGCGGGACTCAGTGACAGCTCGCGTTGCAGCAGCGGGAGCGTCGGTGACACCACCGACTCCAGGGCCCCGGTGGCGGTGGCCAGCAGGCCGAGCGCCGCGACGGCGGCCTTTCCGACGCCGACCGGGGGAGCTTGGGCAGTGCTCATGAATGTCCTTTCCTCGTTGCCGACGAGCAAGGCGAGGGGAGACGCGTGGAGACGCGTGGAGACGCATGGAGACGCATGGAGACGCGTGGGCGTGGTGGAACGCCTCACGGACATGCCGGACGGAACCGGCGGCCCGTCATGGGCGCGGGCACCGACGGCGCGGTGTTCAGGAGGCGATCATCACCGCCACGGACGGGTGGCGGCCGTTCTCATCGCACGTGGTGGGCGGCGTGATGGGCGGCGAGGACGTCGCCGCCGAAGTCGGTCTCCGGGTCGCGCCACACCGCGTGGGCGTGGTTGCCGCCGCGCTGGACGTTGGTCCACTCGACCAGCAGCCGCGGCCCCTGGAGGCGGTAGTAGTGCGGCTCCCCCGCCGTGGTGGAGCCGGCCCAGGCGAGGTGCACGGCGTCCAGCGCCGCAGGTTCGTCGTAGCGGGGCAAGGGGGACAGCCCGTCGGGGACGCGGTCGAGGTAGGTGCCGAGCAGGGCGCGCAGCACCTCGCGCTGCGTGGCGTCGAGCTCGGCGCCGGGCACGCCCTTGGGTGACGGGGTGAGGGCCAGCGCCCGCCGGTCCGCGTCCGGGAGGCCGGTGGCGGTCTGCTCGGCGCGGTCCGGGGTGTACGGGCCGGGGCGCCAGAGCTCGCTGCGCCGTAGCACGCGGTCGTCGATCCGGGCGCTGTTGCCCGACACGATGTCGTCAGGGGCACGTGGCAGCAGCACCGCGCGGCCGGCGAGCTCGGGGCGCAGCGAGCGGACCAGTTCGCGGGCCAGGTCCTCGGCCGCCCCGAGCGGGCGCAGCGTCGCGCCGCCCAGCAGCGGCGACGCGGCCGGGTCCGCACCCAGGAAGCACGGCGTCGTGGCGGCGACACGCCCGTCCACGACGAGGTAGTTGAGCGAGACGTGGTGGCCGCCGAACCGCCACCCCCACGGCCGCGGCCCGCCTGGCTCGCCGAAGACGCGCAGGTAGTACATGCCGGGATCGCGGGTACGTTCCCGTCCCCAGTTCACCGAGAAGCCCTCGACGAGATCGAGCACGTTCTCCAGGCCGAGCACGGTGGCGACGGTGGTGTAGCCGGCCTCGGACAGACCGCTCGCGACCAGCCGCATCACCAGGCGGTGCTGGGCGGGGCGCTGCTGGTGGAAGGTGAGTCCGCCGTGGTCGGTGGGCGTGTAGAACCAGCGCGTACGTTCGCCCTCGCCGCCCTCGCCACTGCCCGGCGGCGGGCCGACCGCCACTGGGCGCTGGTCGTCGTCCAGGGAGTCCAGCCACGTCAGGGCCGCCTCGGCCATCCGGTTGGCGACCTCGCGGCCGGTGTCGATCACTGCTGCCTCCGCTGATCACGGGCCGGCCTGGACGCCTGCGAGGCCGCACGGCGACCCGACCCGTGCGACATACCGGTACATCCCCGCCGTACGTCATCTCTCAACGGACACTCCGAGGAAATCGCGGATGTGGCCGGCGATCGGCTCCGCGAACTCCATCGCGATCGCGTGCCGGCCGTTCTCGATCGCACGCAGCTGGGCGTCCGGGATCCGCTCCGCCATCAGGACGGCGCCGGAGTAGGGCGCCAGCAGGTCCGCCGTGCCGTGCACGATCAGAGTGGGTGCGGTGATCTCGCCCAGACGGTCGCGGACCTCGTGCCGGCGGGCGGCGTCGTGACGGCGCCCGGCCTTGCCCTGATCACGGTACGCCAGCGTCTGGGCGGCCCGGTTGTGCAGCTCGGCCTGGCCCTCGGGGGTGACGAAGAAGTCCTTGACCGCCTGCTGCCTGTCGTCGTGCGTCATGTCGAACAGCTCCCCGACCTGCTGCGGGCAGAGCGCGAAGCTCGGCGTGGTCGCGATCAGGACCAGGGACGCGACCCGATCGGGATGCCTGAGGGCCGTGTGCTGCACGACGGCCCCGCCGAAGGAGGTGCCGAGCAGGTGCGCGCGCTCCAGCCCGAGCGCGTCCAGCAGGTCGGCGAGGTCGTCGGCGAGGTCGCCCAGCGAGTACGGGACCGGCGGGTTCACGGTGATCCCGGAATCGCGCTGGTCGTAGGAGATCGCCCGGATCCCCGGGCCGAGGTGCGAGCGGAGCGTGGCGTACTGGGTGCGGTCGCTCTCCCCGCCGTGCACGAGCACGAGCGGCACCCCGCTGCCACCGTCGTCGATGACGCCGACGTCGAGCGCGCCCGCCCGTACCGTCTCGGCCGATCCTTCGGGGTCGTGCTCTGCCTGACGCATGGCCACTGCTGGCCCCCTTATGACGAGATAGCTCTATGAATTGAGAAGACCGTATCACTTTGTCGCGACTTTGGGGAGACCTGGATCACAGAGCCGGGGACGTGCTCGTCGATCGCGCGCCCATGGACTCGACGGCTCCGGCCCATGACCACGAGCCCGGATCCGGCGGCGATGGAGGGGCGATCAGCCCACCCGCGCCCACCCGCGCAAGGCGCCCCGGTACGCCTCGGTCAGCCGGATGACGACCTCTCTGCGAGACAGCTCGGTCTCCTCCAGCAGGTCCTGGATCTCCCGGGGGTCGTACATGATGTTGTTCAGGAACAGGGCGTATTCCAGCATCTCGGCCGGCAGGCCGAGGTCGGCGAGCAGCTCCCGCACCGGCTCCGACCAGGCGTCCCGCATCGCGACGATGATCTCGTTAGCGTCGTGCAGCCGCTTCAGGTATCCCTGCCGCGACCGCAGCTGCACCAGCGCCGGGCCGTGCTCGGCGAGCAGGTCCACCCATTTGTCCACCACCGAGTCGAACAGCGGCTGCCCTTCCGCCGCCGACGCCGCGCTGAAGTCGCGCAGCTCTTCGACGACGCTGAGCACGTAGGCCGCGAGCGCGTCGTCCACGGTGGAGTAGTAGCGGTAGGCGGTGGCCGGGCCGATCTCCGCGCGGGACGCGACGGCCTGCATGGTGAGCTCGTCGGGCGCCTCCCTGGCCAGCTCGCCGACGGCCTCCAGGAGGCGCCGGCGGTTGCGCCGGGTGTCGCTTCGCAAGCTTGCCCCCAGTCAGCCGAGTCCTTCGCCCTCATGGACGCGCAGGCGCAGGATATCCCTCATCGCCGAAGTACCGCACGACGCGGGTCAGCCCGGTCCGCAGGTCGTCCTCGGAGGCGGCGAACGAGATCCGTACGTGCCCCTCCCCCGAAGGCCCGTACTCGGCACCGGCTCTGACCAGAACCTTCCGCTCGGCGAGCTCCCGGACGACCACTTCGGAGGGCAGGCCGGCGTCGTAACGGAGGAACCCGTAGAACGCCCCCTCCGGCGGCACCAGCCGCAGCCCGGGAACCCCGGACAGGTGCTCGACCACGAGCTCGCGCCGCCGCCGGTACGTCTCCGCCATGGCGCCGACGACGCCGTCCGGCAGGTCGAGGGCGGCGAGCGCCGCGTGCTGGGCCGCCGTGTTCAGCGAGCCGTTGCCCGTCCGGTGCGCGTGAGCGGCCGCGTCCACCACCTCACGCGGCCCGGCCAGGTACCCCACCCGCCAGCCGGTCATCGCGTACGTCTTGGAGAACGTCTGCACGTACACCGTCCGATCCCGCAGCGACTCGATCTCCAGCGCCGAGGTCATCACGTGCCCCGGATAGACCAGCCGGTGGTACGCCTCGTCGCTGACGACCAGGACGTCCGAGCCGTCGAGGAGATCCCCGAGAGCCTTGAGCTCCTGCTCGCGATGGACGATCCCGGTCGGGTTCGACGGATTCGAGAAGATCATCATCGCCGCCCCGGGCAGCGCCGCGGCCAGGGCGTCGAGGTCCCAGTGCAGGTCGGGGGCGAGCGGGACGTGGTCCACGGTGCCCCCGGCGAAGACGACCAGATCGGCGTAGAGCGAGTAGGCCGGCTCGGGGATGACCACGCGGTCGCCAGGGCCGATCATCGCGAGCACGACGGCGGCCAGCGCCGCGGTGGCGCCGTGGGTGACCACGACGTCGTCCGCGCTCCAGGTCCGTCCGGGACGCCCCGGCATCCTCGCCGCGAGCGCGGCGCGCAACTCCGGCAGGCCCTTCTGGTCGGCGTAGTGCGTGTGCCCCGCGCGCAGGGCGGCCGCGGCGACCTCGACCACCGGCGGCGGCGTCGGAAAGTCCGGCTCGCCCATGGCGAGCGACACGGCTCCCGGCGGCGCCGGCGCCAGGGCCGGCCGCCGCGAACGGCGCCGCAGGTCGGCGATCCTGGGGGCCGTCATCGAGCCGCCTCCGCTGCTCCGGAACGCGCGGCGAGGATGCGCCGCCGCAGCGCCTCCTGCTTCTCGGCGACCTCGCCGACCGCGGTCACGGCCTCCTTCACCCGGCTCCGGGGGACGACGACGACGCCGTCCGCGTCACCGACCAGCACGTCACCCGCCTCCACCACCACCCCGCCGGCCGCAACCGGGACCCCGACGGCGCCCGGCCCGTCCTTGAACGGCCCGGCGGGGGTGATCGTGCGCGCGTAGACGGCCAGGCCCAGCTCGTTCAGCGCCCGTACGTCGCGGATGGCGCCGTCGACCACCGCGCCGACGACCCCGGCGTTCACCATGATCTCGCCGATGAGGTCGCCGACCAGCGCCCGGGTCGTGTCCCCGTGCCCGTTGACGACCAGGACGTCACCCGGCCTGGCTTCGTCGAGCGCCCGGTGCACGGCCAGGTTGTCCCCCGACCGCACGTCCACCGTCAGTGCGGTCCCCAGGAGCCCGGCGTGCCCGGTGAGCAGCCGGATGCCGCCGTCCATGACGGTCATCCGCCGCAACGCGTCACCTACGTCGGCGGCCGGCACCTCCCCCAGCCGGCGGATCTCCTCCACCGGCACCCGATCCCAGGGCGGGGCGATGGACACGCTGTCCGTGGGCGCGACAATGAACACTTTGATTCCCCATTCTTAAATGAGACGACTATCTCATATGAAGGGATCGTAACCCCTGAGGTGCCCGGCCACAATGACGTGGAGCCACCGGCCTGCTCGAAGGGGACCTCGAAGGGACCGGGAACAGAGCGCACGATCCGGGCCGAGCGGCCGCACGCGACAAGACCCGGCCACGCACCGCAAGATCAGTGACCTGGACCGCCGCACCGACCATCACGTCAGGAGCCACACCCCATGTGCTTCATCCATCGCGACTGGGAAGCCGGGCCGCTGTGCAAGCGGGTCCGGCACGTGCCCGGCCGTACCGTCCTGGAGTGGTTCCGTGGTCTGTGGGAGCCGGACGGGCTCGACCGGGCGCACGCCGAGCTGGACGGCGCGCCGTACGAGCTGGAACGGCTGCGGGAATGCGGCGATGCCCCTCCCGAGGGCCTGGTCGAGCTGCGCCGCCGGATCCGGACGGCGTCATGGGCCGACCGCGAGCTGCACATCGACGCCCACAGCATCCGCATCAGCAGCATGGGCATGTTTCTGGAGGAGGCGGTCCTCGACCAGGACCATCAGAGCGAGCTGTTCGGTGTCATCGGCGCCGTGCTGGGCCATCCGGCCCCCGGCGCCTGCGAACTCCGCTACTTCCGCCTGGCCGGTTCCCACCGCCGCAAGAAGCTCCGTACTTCCCCTGAAGCGGCGCTAGTCCGCGAAGACCTGCGTCCAGACGATCTTGCCGTCGGAGTCGTCGACGGCGCCGACCCCGATGACGGTGAACTTGCAGTTCATGATGGCGGCCTTGGTTCCGGCGTAGTTCATCCAGGACTGCACGGCCATGGCGGGGGTGCGCTGGCCCTTGCCGAGATTCTCCGACCAGCGGCTGCCGCGCTTGTAGCCGGCCGCCTTGATGCGGCCGATGTGGTCCATGCCGTCTCTGGAGGTGTGCGAGAAGTAGCCGTGCTCCGCCATGTCGGCCGAGTGCGTGCGGGCGGCACGGTGGAGCTGGGGGTGGTGCTTGAGCGCCCGGCAGCCCTTCTTCTTCGCCCGCCGGGCGTTGACCAGCCGCACCACCATGTTCTCCCGCGCCGTCCCCACCCGGGCGGACGCGGGCACCGTTCCGGCCTGCGCGGGGCTCACGGGCACGGCGAACGTGGCCAGGACGGCGGCGGTGACGGTGAGCGACGCGAGGGGACAGCGCATGGGGGGACCTCCAGGTGCGGCGGACGTCGGACGGCCCCGCATTCTGGCGCGATCCGTGGTGACGCGTCATCCTAATTTGAGTTGATCGACGTCCGCGACGGCCGGCGTACTCCATGGAGCTAGACACGCAGCACCCGAGGCCCGGCGGTGCCGTAGCGCTGGGCGGTGGAGCGGGACAGTTGTTTGCCGGTGATGATGTACGTCAGCTGCTCGATGTCGGCGAACTTGGCGAAGCTGGCCACCCCGAACTTGGTGTGCTCGCACACCAGCACGGTCTGACGGGCCGCCTGCAGCGCCGCCGTCTTGGCCTGGGCCACGGCCGGGTCGGGAGTGGTCAGCCCGCGCTCGAGCGAAACGCCGTTCGTGCCCATGAAAGCCAGGTCCACGTTCAGCTCCGCGAGCATCGCGGTCGCCCACCGGTCGACGGTGCCCATGGTCTTCGGGCGCAGCCGGCCGCCGACCATGATGACGTCGTGGTCGGTCTGGCGGTTGAGTTCGGCGGCGATGGTCAGCGAGCGGGTCACGACGGTCATCCGCTGCAGCCGTCGCATCGGCCCGACCAGGTCCTCCGGCAACGCTCCCTCGTCGAGGAAGACGGTGTCGACGTCGACCATCAAGGCGATCGCGGCCTCGGCGATCACCAGCCGTTCCTCGGTCTTGGCCTTGCGCCGGTGCTCGACCGGGGTCTCGTAACGGCCGATGTCCGTGGGGTAGAAGACGCCGTACGAGCGGGCTATCAGGCGCTGCGCCTCAAGGGCCCGCAGGTCCCGGCGCAGCGTCGCGGGTGAGATCGAGAACAGGTCGGCGATGTCGGAGACGACCGCGCGGCCCTCGCTCCTGACGTAGGTGAGGATCCGCTGCTGGCGGTCGAAGGCACGGCCGTGAAACGAGCTTGACACCTTGCGCACACCCTTGCACATCTGGACGAAACGTTCGCGCAATGGTCACAGATTTGGCCCCATATGAACAGATTCGAGCACGAGACCGCCAGTAAAGTCTGCACCTGTTCGACCTCGATGCGGATGGGTGGTAGCCCGTGAGCAGTGGAGCAAGCGATCTCGACTCGAGATCAGCCCTCTCCGACAGCGCCCGCCAAACGGCCGATGCCGGCGGAACAACGCCCGACGGGCGGCGCGCCGCGGCACGCCGCCGCCGGCGCGGGTATCTGCTGTTCGCCGCCTTCGCGCTGCCCAACCTGGCGTTGATCGCCGTGTTCTCGTACTGGCCGATCGTCGAGAACGTCTATCTGAGTTTCAGCACGTGGGACTTCATCTCGCCGCAGGCCGAGTGGGCCGGGCTGCTGAACTACCAGTCCCTGTTCAGCGGCTGGTCCTTCCCCGAAGTCCTGTTCCGCACGCTGGTGTGGGTGGTCGTCGTGGTGGTCGTGACGCTGGTGCTCGGCCTGGCGCTGGCGATGTTGTTCGCGCAGCGCCTGCGGGGCGCGAACGCGGTGCAGACGCTCGCCTTCGCCCCGCACGTGCTGTCCGGGGCGGCGATCGCGACCATCTGGCTGTTCATCTTCGATCCCAACATCGGCCTCAGCCGGTTGGCGTTCGAGGCGTTCGGAGCCACGTCGCCGGCCTGGACGACCGATGACTCCTGGGCGCTGTGGGCGCTGATCATCGTCTCCATCTGGAAGGGGCTCGGCTTCGTCGCGATCGTCTACCTGGTGGGCATCCAGCAGATCCCGTCCCAGGTCCTGGAGGCGGCCCGGATCGACGGTGCGGGACGGTGGACGCAGTTCCGCCGGATGATCTTCCCGCTGCTCTCCCCCACCACGTTCTTCCTGGTGATCACCCAGACGATCTCGGCCTTCCAGTCCTTCGACGTGATCGCCATGATGACCGGTGGCGGGCCCGCCCGCTCCACCACCACGTTGAGCTGGTTCATCTATGACGAAGCGTTCAACCGCGGCAACGTCGGCGTCTCCAGCGCGGCTTCCATGATCATGTTCGTGGTGCTGATGGCGATCACCGTGCTGCAGTTCCGGTTCGTCGAGCGGAGGGTTCACTACTGATGACGGTCATGCCGACCGCTGCGGCGACCGAGCCCGCCGCGCGGAAGCCCGATTCCCGCCGTACGCGCTGGTGGGGCGTGCTCGCCCTGGTGCTCACGGCCCTGGTCTTCCTGATCCCGCTCTATCTCTTCGTCAGTACGGCGTTCAAGACCAACGCCGACATCAACAGCTGGCCGATGCGGGTGTTCCCTGGGTCGCTGACCCTGGAGAACTTCGTCAACGCCTGGACGCTGGCCCCGTTCGACCAGTTCCTGATCAACTCGGTCGTGGTGGCGGCGATCGGGACGGCGCTCAAGGTGGTGCTGGCCATCTCCACCGCCTACGCCTTCGCCTTCCTGCCGTTCCCCGGCAAGCGTTACCTGTTCATCTTCATGCTCGGCGCGCTGATGGTGCCGGGGCACGTGACGTTGCTGGTCAACTACATCACCATCGGCCAGCTGAACCTGCTGAACACCTACGCCGGCCTGATCCTGCCGGGCGTTGCGTCGGCCTTCGGCACCTTCCTGCTGCACCAGTTCTTCCGGTCGCTCCCGTACGAGGTGCTGGAGGCGGCGCAGTTGGACGGCTCGGGGCATCTGCGCACGATCTTCTCGATCATCATGCCGATGTCCCGGCCGGCGATCATCACGGTCGGGCTGATCGCCCTGATCGACGAGTGGAACGGCTTCGTCTGGCCACTGATCGCGACGAACTCGGTCAACATGCGGACGTTGCCGATCGGTCTGCTCTACCTCAAGGAGAACGACGGCATCAACGACTGGGGCGCGCTGATGGCCGGCACCCTGTTCGTCGTCCTGCCGGTGCTGATCGTCTTCCTGCTGGCGCAGCGCTACATCGTGGCCGGCCTGGCCGGCAGCGCGGTTCGCCGGTGATGACCGTGATGACCGTGATGACCGTGATGACCCAGGTGATGAGCAGGTGCCGGCGATCCGGTTCGTTCAGAGAGGACCCAGCGTGACGGGGACGAGTTTCAGCCGGCGCCGGCTCCTGACCGGCGCCACCGCGACCCTGGCCGGCCTGGCCCTGAGCGGCTGCGTCGGCCGGATGGAAGGCGACTACGCCCAGGTGAGCGGGCTGGTGCCGGATCAGTTCCGCCGCCGCCAGCGGGTCGTGCTGTGGAGCGCGTTCACCGCGCACAACGCCGAGGTGCTGCAGACGATCATCGACGGGTTCAACCAGTCGCAGCAGGACATCTACTGCGAGATCCAGCTGTTCCCCGGCTATCCCGCGCTCGACTCGAAGCTGGCCGCCAGCTTCGCCGTGGGGCAGGTTCCCGACCTCGTCACGCTCAGCGACGTGAACTGGAACCGCTACTTCCTCGCCGAGACGCTGGAGCCGCTGAGCGGCTACTTCGACGCCGGCTTCGGCCCCGACAAGTATCATCCGCGCTTCCTGGCCGAGGGCACCGTCAGGGACCAGGTCTACTGGCTGCCCTGGGCCCGTTCGACGCCCCTGTTCTACTACAACAAGGAGATCTTCGCCGGCGCCGGGCTGCCCGACCGCGGGCCGAAGACCTTCACCGAGCTGCGGGAGTGGGGACGCCAGCTCAAGGGCTTCAAGTACAACGGCTCGCCGGTCAAGATGCGCGGCTACACCGGCAAGGACGACTGGTACTTCCAGGGGTCGAGCTGGGCCTTCGGCGGCAGCTACTCCGAGAGCATGTCGACGCGGCTGGAGAGCGAGCAGACCGTCGCCTCCCTGGAGTTCGACCGGGCGTTCATCCACGACGACCAGATGGCCTACCTGGCCAACGACATCAACGCCGACTTCGCGGCCGGCGTGACGGCGACCATCACCAACTCCACCGGCGCGCTGACCTCGCTGCTCAAGGCGGCCAAGTTCGAGTTCGGCGCGGCCTTCCTGCCCGAGCAGAACGGGCCCGGCGTGCCGACAGGCGGCAGCGGGCTGGCGATCATGCGAAACTCGACCAGGACGCGCAAGCAGGCGACCTGGGAGCTGGTCAAGTACCTGGCCGAGACTGGCGCTCCGGAGTGGAGTCTCAACACCGGCTATCTCCCGGTGACGACCAGCTCGCTCAACTCGCCGAAGATCAAGGAACGCAACGCGGCGACGCCCGCGTACCAGGTGGCCCAGGATCAGCTGAGCCGCGCCCGCCAGGCGGACGTGATGCGCCGGTACGTCAACGAGACGATCTCCGAGATGCTCATCGTGCTGCAGAAGGTGTACGCCTCCAACGCCGACCCGCGTGAGGCGCTGAGCGAGGCGAACCGGACCCTCGCCCCGGCCGTCCAGCGGGTGCTGCCGAAGTACCAGCGGCTGGTGGCCTCCTGACCCCCTCGACCTCTCGTGCCGCCGCTCCGCCGGCCGGCTCCCCCACGAGACTCCACCAATCACAGCAGAGAGGAAGATCGTGGCATTTGCCATCGTCGGACATCGCGGCGCCATGGCCGAAGCACCCGAGAACACCATCGCGTCCTTCCGCGTGGCCGAAGAGGTCGGCGTGGACGAGCTGGAGACCGATGTCCGGATCAGCTCGGACGGGCAGCTCTTCATGCTGCACGACGCCACCTTGGACCGGACCGCGGCCGGGCCGGCCGGCCGGGAGCTGGGCCCCGTCGCGGAGCTGACCTGGTCGGAGATCAGCGCGGTCGACGTGGGCGGGGGTGAGCGGGTGCCCACACTGGAGCAGATGTACGCGGCGACGACCCGGTTCGTCCAGCTGGAGATCAAGGACCTGGCCGCCATCGACGCCCTGACCGACTTCTTCCCCCAGCACCCCGGCTACGCCGAGCGGACGATCCTGACCGGCTTCTCGATCGAGGCGATGGCCACCGTGGCGAAGAAGCTGCCGGAGATCCCGCGCGGCATCATCGTCTCCAAGTGGACCACCGCCGAGGCCCACCCGGGCGGCTACCGGCAGCTGATCGAGGACACCGGCTCCTCCCGGATCCACAGCGGCGCGGAGGGACTGACCGCCGAGGTCGTCAAGCAGTTGCACAACGAGGGCGTCCCGGTGCACGGCTGGCCCACGCGCGACGCGGGCGACCTGCGGCGCTGGCTCGAACTCGGCGTGGACGGGACGACCAGTGACGATCCCCGTACGGCGCGGCGCTGGCTGGCCGAGGCGCTCCGTTGACGACGGAAACCGCCGCCGCCCGCACCCTGGCGGCGGCGCTGTTCGACATGGACGGCACCCTCTTCGACAGCGAGCCCCTCTGGGACGTGAGCCTCGCCGACTTCGCCGAGACGCTCGGCGGCACGCTGGCGGCCGAGACCCGCCGCCGGGTGGTCGGCAGCAACCTGCGCGACACCGCCCGGATCGTCCACGATTCCCTCGGTGTGGCGGCGGACGTCGAGGAGTCGGCCGCCTGGCTGCTGGAACGCACCCGGCAGCTGTTCGCCCTCGGGGTGCCGTGGCGGCCGGGCGCCCAGGCCGTGGTGCGGTCCGTACGCGAGCGCGGCGTCCCCACCGCCCTGGTGACCTCCAGCCACCGCGTCCTGGTGGACGAGGTGCTGGCCCAGCTCGACCCCGGCACGTTCGACACCGTGGTCTGCGGCGACGAGGTGACCCGCCCGAAGCCCGACCCGGAGTCCTACCTGACGGCGGCCGAGCGGCTGGGCGTCGATCCGCGCGACTGCGTGGCACTGGAGGACTCCCGTCCCGGCATCACGTCGGCGCTGGCGGCGGGCTGCCTGGTGGTGGCCGTACCGGAGGACGCCGCGGCACTGGCCGGCGATCACGGCGCGGTGGTGACCCCGCTGGAGACCGTCACCGTCGACCGGCTGATCTCGCTGCTGGCGGCCCGGATCGGCTGAACGCACGCGACACCGCGCGCCGGCCCCTCGAAAGGGGCCGGCGCGCGGTGTCGTGGCACGATCCCGCTCGACCGCATCCCTGTCACCACCGGCCCATCTCTGGGTAGAGGGCACCTGACGTCCTGCAACGGCATCGGGGGAACGGACATGACGCGCTGCCTGGTCACCGGGGCGACCGGCTACATCGGAGGCCGGCTCGTGCCCGAGCTGCTCGCGGCCGGGCACGAGGTGCGGTGCATGGCGCGGTCGCCGGAACGGCTGCGAGATCACCCCTGGAGAGAACGGACCGAGATCGTGCGGGCGGACGCCGCCGAACCGGAGCAGGTCCTGGCGGCCCTGGAGAACATCGACGTGGCGTACTACCTGATCCACACGATGGGCGGATCACGCCATTTCGCGGACGAGGACCGCGAGGCCGCCGAGGTGTTCGCGGCGGCGGCCGGCCGGGCCGGCGTGCGCCGCATCGTCTACCTGGGCGGGCTCGCCCCGCGGGAATCGCTGTCGCCGCATCTGCGCTCCCGTGCCGAGGTGGGCGAGATCTTCCTGCGCGGCCCGGTTCCGGCCGTGGTGCTCAGGGCCGCGGTGATCATCGGGTCCGGGTCGGCCTCCTTCGAGATGCTGCGCTACCTGACCGAACGGCTGCCGATCATGACGACACCGCGCTGGGTGGCCAGCCGGACGCAGCCGATCGCCGTACGCGACGTGCTGCGTTACCTCACCGCGTGGGCCGCCGTGCCCGGCGAGGTCAACCGCGCCTTCGACATCGGCGGTCCCGACGTGCTCACCTACGCCGGCATGATGCGGGATTACGCCGCCGTCGCCGGCCTGCCCAGCCGGGTGATCATCCCGGTGCGCGTGCTCACCCCGCGGCTGTCGAGCCTGTGGGTCGGCCTGGTCACCCCGGTGCCCGCGCGCATCGCCCGTCCGCTGGTGGAGTCCCTGCGCAACAACGCCGTCTGCGCCGAGCACGACATCGCCGCCCACGTGCCCGACCCCGAGGGCGGGCTGATCGGCTTCCGCGAGGCGGTCCGCCTGGCGCTGCAGAAGATCAAGGAGGCCGACGTCGCCACCCGCTGGTCGTCGGCCTCCACGCCGGACGCTCCGAGCGACCCGCTGCCGACCGACCCGGGCTGGGCGGGGGGCAGCCTGTACATCGATCGCCGCGCCATCGAGGTGGACGCTCGCCCTGAGTCGTTGTGGCAGGTCATCGAGAGCATCGGCGGCGACAACGGCTGGTACTCCTCGCCCCTCGCCTGGCAGCTGCGCGGCCTGCTCGACCGCCTGGCCGGCGGCGTCGGCCTGCGGCGCGGGCGGCGCGACCCGAACCGGCTGAGAGTGGGCGACGCCGTCGACTTCTGGCGGGTGGAGGAGGTGCTGCCGGGCAGCCTGCTACGGCTGCGCGCCGAGATGCGGCTGCCCGGACTGGCCTGGCTGGAGCTGAGCGTCTCCCGGTCCGACGCCGGCACCGTCTACCGCCAGCGGGCGATCTTCCACCCGCGCGGGCTGCTCGGGCACCTCTACTGGGCAGCCCTTTCACCTCTCCACAACCTGATCTTCGGCCGCATGCACGTCAACGTGGCCGCGGCCGCCGCCCGCCGCGAGGCCGCCCGCTGAGGGGCCCGCCGCTGAGCGGCCCGCCGTCCCTTCGTGAGGCGGGCAGCGGCATCAGGCCGGACCGTCCGCAGGGCTGGTGGCGGTGCCCGGAGCGCCTTCGACGGGTGCGGTGGCGGGGCCGACGCCTTCGAGCCAGCCGAGCCGCCCGGCCAGGTACCGGGCGCTGTCGATGACGGCGGCGATGTGCGGTGAGGGGTTGTCCTGGTGCCACAGCAGTGACCAGGGGTAGTGCGTGGCGGGCTCGATCAGGGGCCGCCAGGTGGTACCCGGCCGGTTGGAGGTGCGGAAGGAGGAGGGGACGCAGTGCACGCAGCGCTGCTGGAGAACGAGATCGGCGGCGGCACGACTGCTCTGCACCGTGCCCTCGTAGAGGGTGGGGGCGAACCCGGCCGAGCGGCACAACGTGAAGACGAGCTGGTTGAGCTCCGGGGTCTGCGACTCCTCGCCGAGCAGCAGGAGCTCACCGGCCAGGGCGGCCACGGGTACGCCGTCGGCCTCGGCGAAGGGGTGCTCGTCGGGCACCAGGACGCCGAGCGGATCGAGCCTGATCAGCTCGGAGGTCACCTCGGCCGGAGCCTGGGAGGCATGTCCGATGGCGATGTCCAGGCGGCCGTCGGCCAGTTGCCGGTACTGCTCGGGAGTGGCCGCTTCGACCTGGTGGATCGTGATGCCGGGATGGGTGCGCTGCAGTTCGCGCAGGATCTGCGGCATGGTGTCGTACCCCGCGTCGATGATGCCGGCGCGCAGCGTGGGTACGGGTGCGGCGGCGTTACGTGCCACCTGCGCGGCCCTGCCGACGCGATCGAGGATCTGGCGGGCCTCGACGAGGAAGGCGGCACCGGCCGGGGTCAGGGCGACGTGGTGGGTGCTGCGGTCCAGCAGCCGCACGCCCAGCTCGCGTTCCAGCCGCTGGATCTGCTGGCTCAGCGCGGACTGCACGATGTGCTCGCGCTCGGCTGCCCGCCCGAAGTGCAGCTCCTCGGTCAGCGTCACGAAATACCGCAACTGCCGAAGCTCCATCGGCACCACCCCTTCCCGGCCGGGCGGCGACTGTCTGCACCATCTCCTCCACTCTAGGTACCACATGTGGGAGCGCGGGCTCCGAGAGCGACGTGCCGGTGCGGCCCGCGAGGGCAAAGGCTCTGAGAGCCACGTGCCGGGTGTGGCCCGCGCGGGAGGGAGAGGCCGTCCGTCAGTCACCTGCCGGGGCGCGGGCCTGTTGCGGCGGGGCGACACGGCGTCGTTCGAGGCGCTCCTGATCGGGCCAGTGCACGTGGCTCACCCAGCCGAGCCGTTCGAACAGGCCGATCAAGGCGGCGGACGGGTCGAGCTGGCCGCGGTCCACGCCGTGGCGGGCGCAGGACGGCTCGCTGTGGTGGCCGTTGTGCCAGCTCTCCCCGAAGGACAGCAGCGCCAGCGGCCACAGGTTGGTGGAGCGGTCGTGCCGGCGCGTCTTGAACGGCCGGTCGCCGAGCACGTGGCACAGCGAGTTGACGCTCCAGGTGACGTGCTGGAGGAGCGCGACCCGGATCAGGCCGGCCCAGAGGAAGGCGGTCAGGGCGCCGTACAGGGTTCCGGTGATCGCCCAGCCGGCCAGGAACGGCAGCACCAGCGACAGCGCGCACAGCGCGGGAAAGGCGCGCGCCACCCGTCTCATGGCCGGATCGGCCAGCAGATCAGGGACGTAGCGCTCGGCCGGGGTCTGGTCGTCGTCGAACATCCAGCCCAGGTGGGCGTGGGCGAGCCCGCGAAGCTGCCCGCGCAGGCCGGTGCCGTACCGGTAGGGAGAGTGCGGGTCACCTGGCCGGTCGGTGAAGGCGTGATGACGGCGGTGCACCGCTACCCAGTCGATCACGTTCCCCTGGAAGCCCATCGATCCGGCGACCGCCAGCGCCACGCGCAACCACGGCCGGGCTGTGAAGGAGGCATGGGTGAGCAGCCGATGGAACCCGACCGTCACCCCCAGGCCGGTCACCGCGTAGAGCACCACGGCGAGCAGGAGGTCGGTGAACGTGAATCCCCGCCCCCACGCCAGGAAGATCGCGACACCGAGCGCGAGGAACGGCGCCACCACGATCACCCCTGTCAGCCCCACCTGGAGCCTGCCCGCGGGAACGTGCTCCTCCGCCCCGGGGAAGGGCGATGCGCCGTCGTAGTCCTGACGGCGTTGCGCCGCCTGTTCCGAAATGGTCATGAGTCTCTTTCGTCTCGTCTACACGGTGCGGCGGTGCACGTAACACCAGCGCCAGGTCGAGGGCGATGCCAGGGTGGCGACGACCGGATGGTCGGTCTCCTCGTAGTGAGCGCGGGAGTGACCGCCCTGCGCATCGTCGGAACAGGCCACCCACCCGCAGGTCAGGCAGACCAGCAACCGCGCCCAGGTGCGGCCCAGGTGCCGGCATTCCGCGCATTCGGGCAACCCCGGCCTCACTGCCGGGAGCTGGTCGATGTGATGGCAGCGCGGGGCCTGACCGTTCAGACCGGCGCAGTCGGTCGCGTTCGCTCCCGGTGCGTCCAGGGTCAAGACGACCCCTCTCACGATGACAGCGGCGCAAGCTGCGCCGTCTGCTCAGCCACCAGTCAAGGCGATCGACGAGGAGGCGGAAACGCTCAATCCCAGCAAAGCTCATCATTTGCGGCGATAAGGGGCCCTGCGGTACGTCCGCGGGTTTCGCCGTGTCGAGTCACCCGGCAGGGCCCAGGTGCCGGAGCAGGGCGTCGAGGACGATCAGGTCCTCCCCCTGCTCCAGGGTCTGGGGGTTCAGGGCGATGGCGTCGTCGGGGATGCCGGAGACGCCGACGGCGATGCGCGGGTCTCCGTCCCACAGCACCTGGACCAGCTCGTCCCTGGTCCAGCCGCTGGCCGGGAGTAGCCGGACGATCGCGCGGCCGTGTGGCTGGCCGGCCTCGCTGGGGTAGCCGCGTTCGGCGAGGACGCCCGGGACCGCGCGCAGGCCCGTGATCCAGCGGGTGACGGTCTGTTCGTAGCTCGCCAGCAGGGCCTGTTCGTCCTGCTCAAGGGTCCACTCGACGGCGGCGTGCAGGGCGAGCAGTTCTTCCTTGCCGACCTTCATGCCGCGGCCGATCTCCTGGTTCGGCGACGCGTGCGCCCGGCACCTGTCCACGATCCAGCGCCGCCCCAGGACCAGGCCGCTGGCCTGGGGGCCGCGCAGACCCTTGCCGCCGCTGAAGATGACGGCGTCGGCGCCGAGGCCGGTGGTGAAGTGCCACAGTGAGGAGACGGGCGGGATCTGGGCCGCCGCGTCCACGATCACCGGTACGGCCGGGTCGAGCTCCCGCGCGACCCCGAGCACGTCCTCGATCGGCAGCGCCCCCGCCGCGTAATGGGCGCCGGCGAACCACAGGACGCAGGCGGGGCGGCGGGCCAGGGCGGCCCTGAGCTCCGCGACCGACGGGCCGATCTCGACGACGCGGGCGCCGGTCAGGCGGGCCGCGTAGTCGTAGCCGTTGCGCTGGCCGGTGAACATGACGACCTCAGCCTCGGCCGGGAACGCCTGCGCCGGCCCCCCGACACAGGAGGCGACCGTGAGCGTGATCCCCGCCGCCGCGCCGGACGTCACGCAGGCCGCCTCGTTGCGGGTGAGCGCGGCGAGGCGCTCGCCGACCCGGTCGTGCAGTTCGGGCAGGTCGACGAAGCAGGCCGCGGCCTGCGTCATCGCCTTCAGCGCCGGGGGCGGCATCAGCGAGCCGCCCAGCGCGGTGAGCGTCGCGGAGGCGTTGACGACGGGCCGGACGCCGAAGGGGTTGCTCATCTGACGAACTTCGACATCGCCGGCACGCCGCAGAGCTCGGCCATCCAGGCGTCCAGGTAGTCGTTGTCGGTGCCGTCGAGGTGGGTCAGCCGGTAGACGGTCGCGGCGGGCAGGGCGTCGACGAGGTCCGCGCACCAGCCGGGGTCGTCCACGGCGAGGAGCGTGCGGGCGGTCACGGCGGGGGCGTGCCGTACCGGGTCGAAGTAGGACAGGGTCTCGCCGATGGTCCGCTCCGACGAGCCGGCCCGCAGGTGGTCGTTGAGCTCCTCCAGCGGATAGTGGCTCGACTTCAGCCGGGCCTCCATCGCCCGGTGGAACAGCAGCTCCGACAGCCGGACCGCGCTGAACCCCGGCCGCCGGGCGGCCGTCAGCAGCGCCAGGTCGTCACCGCGCACGGCCACCCGCGCCGGATCGACCTCGGCCAGGCTCATCAGGAACTCCGCGGCCCGCAGGCAGTCCGCGGCGATCGCGCGATAGACGTACGTCGCCGGGTCGTCGATGCCCAGCGTGAGCAGCCCCGGGTACGCCGCCGCGAAGCCTTCGTCGGCCAGCCGCTGGCCCCGGTGCATCAGGCCGAACAGCACGTACCGGCTCCGGTCGTTCGGGTGCGGCATGTCGTTGACGCTGCCGTGGCGCGGTATCTGCAGCAGCGCGGGGAACGGCCCGCCACCGGCCGGGATGCTCAGCCAGCCGGTGACACGGTACGGCCCGACGCTGGTGAGCCGGACGGTGTAGCTGGTCGCCTCGTCCGTCGTCCGGGCCGGCACCGGGTCGAGCACGGGCCGGGCCGGGATCGCGGCCAGTTCCTCGTCCACGGCGGACCAGTAGGCGTCGAAGGTCATCGGTTCACCGTCCCGGGGTGAGGTGTGCGGCAAGGAAGTCCTCCACGATGCGCATCACGCCCGGCAGCCCGGCGTGATGCGCGCAGTGCGGGTAGGCGTGCATTGTGGTCTCGCAGGTCAGCGCCCGGCGCAGCGCGAACCCGGTCTCCGGCGGGCACACGTCGTCCTCCATCCCGACGTACAGCAGCGTCGGCGCCTGGACCTTCGGCGCGAAGTTGAGCCCGTCGTAGTACGCGACCGTCTCTCGCACCCGGCCGGCGTCCTGCGGGTGCAGCCGCAGGTACTCGTTGATCTCCTCGTACGGGTACGACCGGGTCAGCGTCGTCGCGGCCATGATCCCGCACAGGTACGGCGCCCCCGCCGCGACACACCGGATCACGTCCGGCATGAGCGCGGCCGTCGAGATCCCGAGGCCGCCGCCCTGGCTCGACCCCTGCAGCCCGATCCGCGAGCCGTCGACCTCGGGGCGTTCCAGCAGCACCTCGACCGCCCGCACCACGTCGAGGTAGAACCCGCGGTACCCGTAGGTCCGGGGGTCGGCGATGTTGTGCGTGAGCAGGCCCGGATAGCCCGGGTTGAACAGGTCGTTCGAGCGCAGCTTCCCGCGCGGCGCCACCGCGAGCGCCGCGTACCCGAGCTCGGACCACTCCTTCGGGATCGCCGGCTCGGAGATGTAGCCGGGGATCGTGACCAGCGCCGGGTAGGGGGCGGGCAAGCCGCGCGGAACCGTGTACCAGCCGGCCACCCGCAGCCCGCCGTAACTGGTGTACCGCAGGTCGTGGACGGTCACCTGGTCCGTGGACAACGCGGGCAGCTCGGTGAAGACGGGGTCCAGCGGGTACGACGCGCAGTCCGCCAGCCCGGCCGCCCAGAAGTCGTCGAAGTCGTCCGGCAGCTCGACCTCGACGACCGCGTTCTCGGGGTCTCTCAAAATGGTCCTCTCCGTGAGTCAAACGCGCTGCGGCGCGTGCAGCGCGATGCCGTCAGAAGCCTTGAACAGGTGCAGGCGCTCCTGGTTGAAGCCGACGTACACCGTGCTGTCATGGCCCAGCCGGAACGGCACCGGCACCCGGGCCTTCAGCAGCTCGCCGCCGATCCGGACGGTGACGAGCACGTCCGGGCCGAGCGGCTCGGACACGAACACCTTCCCCGGCTGGTACCCCTCGACCGGGGTCGGCGACAGCGTCACGTCCTCCGGCCGCACGCCCAGGACGACGGCCGGGTCGTCCGGCGCGGCCTCGTACGGGCCCAGCTCCTGGGTCAGCGCGCCGCTGCGGAAGACCCGGACGCCCTCGACGTCGGCCAGCTCACCGGTGACGAAGTTCATCGGCGGCGAGCCCATGAACGAGGCCACGAACCGGTTCGCCGGCCGTTCGTAGATCTCCCCCGGCGTCGCGCACTGCTGCACCACGCCGTCGCGCATCACCGCGATCCGGTCCGACATCGTCATCGCCTCGACCTGGTCGTGGGTGACGTAGATGAACGTGCGGGCGACGTCCACGTGCAGCCGCTTGATCTCCGCCCGCATCAGCACGCGCAGCTGCGCGTCCAGGTTGGACAGCGGCTCGTCCAGCAGGTACGCGCCGGCGTCGCGCACGATCGCGCGGCCGAGCGCGACTCGCTGCCGCTGCCCGCCGGACAGCTCGCGCGGCTTGCGGTCCAGCAGGTCCTCGATGTCCAGCGTCCTGGCCGCCTGCAGCACCTGCTCGTCGATCGTCGCCTTGGGCACCCGCATCATCTTCAGCGCGAACCCGATGTTCTGCCGCACCGTCTTGTGCGGGTAGAGCGCGTAACTCTGGAACACCATCGCGACGTCGCGCTTGTTGGCCGGCAGCCAGCTCACCGGCTTGCCGTCGAAGAAGACGTTGCCTTTGGTGGGCCGTTCCAGGCCGCAGATCATCCGCAGGGTCGTCGACTTGCCGCAGCCGGACGGGCCGACCAGGGTGAGGAACTCCTGGTCCTCGATGGTCAGGTTCAGGTCGTCCACCACGGTCTTGCCGCCGAACGCCTTGGTGATGCCTTCGAGTCGTACCTCTGCCATCTGTCAGCCCTTCACGGATCCGGCGGCCATGCCCTGGACCAGCTTGCGCTGGAAGAGCAGGGCCAGCACCAGGGGTGGGACGACCGCGAGCACGCCGGCCGCGGCCATCACGGTGAACTGGGTGTTGAAGTCGGTGGCGAAGTTCGCCGCCACGACCGGGATCGTCTTCGCCGCCTCGGTGCTGGTCAGGAACAACGCGAACATGAACTCGTTCCAGGCGGTCATGAACGCGAACACCGCGGCCGCGACCAGCCCAGGCGCCGCGACCGGCAGGAACACCGACCACATGGTGCGGAACCAGCCGCACCGGTCCACCCTGGCCGCCTCCTCCAGCTCGCGCGGCACCGAGCGGAAGAAGTCCTTCAGGATCCAGATCGTGATCGGCAGCGCGAACGTCGTGTACGACAGGATCAGCGCCAGATAGGTGTCCAGCAGCCCGAACGTCCGCATCAGCAGGTAGAACGGGATGATGATCGCGATGCCCGGCACCATCCTGGTGAGCAGGTAGAGCACCAGCAGCACCTGGCTGCCGCGGAACTTCAGCCGCGAGAACGAGTACGCCGCGAACGTGGCCAGCACCAGGTTCAGCACCGCCGTCGAGGTGGCCACGATCAGGCTGTTGCGCAGCGAGTACGGCGTCTCGTCGATGGCCCGGCCGCCGACGAGCTGCTGCGCCTCGTTCGGGTTGACGAAGCCGAGATAGTTCTCCAGCGTCGCGGGATTCGGGATCCAGTGCGGCGGGACGGAGATCGCGTCCACCTCGCGCATGAAGCTCATCGCGACGATCCAGTAGAACGGCAGCACGAGGTACAGCCCGAACGCGACCGCCAGCACGTACAGGACGATCTTCTTCCAGGGGATGCGGTACCGCAGGGGGACCTTGACCACGGTGCTCATACCTCGAAGTTCCCCTTCCGGTAGAGCAGGCCGATGTAGCCGATCGAGATCAGCAGGGTGATCGCGGTGATGACCCAGGCGTAGGCGCTGCCCAGGCCGAAGTCGGTGAAGGTGAGCACGGTCTGCACGTCGAGCAGGGCGATGGTGGTGGTCGCGTCGCCGGGGCCACCGCCGGTCAGCACGTAGATGGTGTCGAAGGCGCGGAACGCGTTCATCGTCTCCAGGATCAGCACGATGAGCAGGGGGTGCAGCAGCCACGGCAGGGTCACGTGGACGAAGCGCCGCAGCCCGCCCGCCCGGTCGACGGTGGCGGCGTCGTACAGCTCCGCGGGGATGGTCGACAGCCCGGCGAGCAGGATGATGACCGAGAACGGGAGCGTGTTCCACACCTGGGCCAGCGCGGTGAACAGGAACGCGCCGGTCCCGGAGGTCAGCCAGGCGTGATAGCTGTCGATCAGCCCGAGCTGGGTCAGCAGGCCGTTCAGCGCGCCGGTCTTGGCGTCGAAGATGGTCCGCCACATCAGGCCGTTCACCACGCCGGGCATCGCCCACGGCAGCAGCGCCAGGCTGAGCAGCAGGCCGCGGCCGCGGAACCGCTCGTTCAGCACCAGCGCCAGGATGAGCGCGAGGACCACGGTCATCCCGAGCACGAGGAGCACGAACAGGGCCGACACCTTCAGCGCGGACAGGAACGCCTGGTCGCTGAGCAAGGACGTGTAGTTGTCGAGGCCGACGAACTTGGTCGCCCGCGGGCGCTTGAGGTTGTGCCGCTGCAGGCTGACCCAGAACGAGTACGCGATGGGGTAGGCGATCAGCAGCGCGATGACGATGATGGCCGGCGCGTTCAGGGCCCAGGCTTTGGCGTTGTCGCCCAGCGGCCGGCGTTCGGCGAGTGCGGCCATCCTCAGTTGTACTTCTTCTTCAGCGTCTCGACGGTCTGCGCCAGGCCCGCCACCGCCGCGGCCGGCTGCACCTGGTTGCTCAGCACGCCCTGCACGACCTTGTGCATCTCGATCTCGAACTCGGTGTACCAGGGCACGCCGAGCACGTTGCGCGGAGTGGCGATCTCGCCCAGGTGGGCGTAGACCTTCGGGTCGGCGAACTTCTCCAGCGCCGCGGTGACCTCCGGGTCGGTCGCCATCGACTTGTAGGCGAACCCGAGGCCGCGCTGCAGGAACCAGAACTTCGCGGTGTACGGCTGCTTGTTCGCGTCCAGCCCGCCCAGGTAGGTGAGCAGCTTGAACGCGTTGTCCTTGACCTCGGTGTCCTTGGCCAGCGCGTAGAGCCGGGTGTTGCTGACGGTCCCGTGCTCCTTGCCGTCGAGGCTCGGCACCAGCGCCAGCCGGATCTTGCCCGCGGCCTTGGACTTGGCGGCGTCGTTGTAGTCGCGGCTGGCGTAGCGGGCGCCGATCGTGTACGCGTACCGGTTGGCCTTCATCGCGTTGTCGACCGGGATCGCGAGCAGTTGCAGGCAGGCCGGGTCGATCACCTTCGACTTGGTCGCCGCCTGCTGCAGCCAGGCGAAGACGTCCTTCACCACGGTGTCGGTGGTGTTCATGATCGGCGCCTGCTGCTCGTCGAACATGTTGCCGCCGCTGCCGAAGATCAGCGCCCACACCCAGGCCCACCAGGTGTCGGACAGCTGCGCCGGCACGCCGATGGGGTATTCCAGCAGGCCCGCCTCCTTGATCTTGACGGCCTGCGCCTCCAGCTCCTCCAGGCTGGCCGGAGGCTTCTTGATGCCGGCCTTCTCCAGGATCTCGGTGTTGTAGAGCAGGCAGTTGGAGTCGGTGTAGTACGGCAGGCCGTAACGCTTGCCCTGGTACGTCATCGCGGCCGCGTTGCCCGGGTAGATGGCGTCGTACACCTCGTCCACGCCGGGCAGGCCGTCGAGCGGCTGCAGGTAGTCGCCGTCGACCCAGGCCGCGAGGGAGTCGTCGTAGACGTAGAGGGCGTCGGGGCCGCCGCCCGCGGTGAACTCGGCCACGACCTTCTGCACGTACTGCGCGCTGGTGATGGGGGTGTAGTCGACCTTGACGTTGGTGGTCTTGGTGAAGTTGTCCAGGTTCTGCTGGACGAGGGCAGCCTCGTAGTCCCAGCCCTCGAACTTCACGCTGCCGTCGCCCGACCCGCCCGAGCCGCCCGAGCCGCCGCAGGCGGCCAGCAGGGGCGATACGGCGGGCAGGGCCAGCCCGAGTCCTGCGTACTTCAGGATCTGGCGGCGGTTGAGCTCCATGGTTGTCCCTTCAACGCGATGAGCGCAGTAACGCTTGAGCGATGCGTAGCCGGTACAGACGCGTCGGCCGTCCCTTGGGGTGGTGCTGAGCGGTGCCTTCGACGCTCACCAGGCCGCCGGCGTCGAGGGTGCGGATCAGCCGCCGGCCGCTCTGGTCCGTGATGCCGAGATGACCGGCGAGCTCGCCGGGCGAGATCGCGCGGCCTTCCAGTTCGTGGTCCAGTGCCGCCAGGCGGGAGACGGTGGCGGCGCTGAGGCCGACGGACTTCGCCAGCCGTTCGACGTGGTCGCCGTGCTCGCGGTAGGAGTAGCTGAGCGCCGCCCGGACCGGGCCCATCGGGCCGATGATCACGCCGCTGTCCTCGATGAGGTAGCCGCACGGCTCGCTCTCCCGCTCGGCGCGGGCGGCGGCCTGCTCGGCCAGGGCCACGCAGTTGCGGGCGGACGCGCCGACGCCGAACCCGGCCGAGACCTGCGCGCCGAGCGCCGCGGCCGCCTCGGCCAGTGCGGGCACGGCCACCCAGTTGCGGGTGATGCGCTCGAACAGGGCCTTGTGGGCGAAGACGACGACGCCGCGCCGGCCGCGGTCCTCGATCCAGGCGCCGGCGAACTCGGGGGTGTTGAGCAGCAGGTTCATCAGGCCGATCCGGGCCCGTTCCTCGTCCTGCGAGTGTGAGATGAGGAAGACTCCGGCGGCGAAGCGTTGTGCGCTGGCCCGCTCGGACTCGATCCTGAGCGCGAGCTCGTGCAGCTCGGTCCTGATCGTGGCCGGCACCGGCATGCCGCTCATGATCGGCAGCTCACCGGACAGCAGCTCGCGGGCGGCGGCGCGGACGCTGATCACGTAGCCGCGGCCGCCGAAGCGGCGGTGGGCGGAGCGGTGGAACTCGACGATGTCCTCCACGGATTGCGTGGGGGCGTACGGCAGGAATTCGATGGCGCCGGTGTCGAGTTCGAGCGCGGTGGCGACCGCCTCGACCGCCTCGGCGGGAAAGGTGTCGATGCTGACCGGGGTCCGGCCCCAGCCGCGTTCCTGGGCGCGGTAGAGCGCGAGGGTCAGGTCGAGCGCCGACGAGCGGATCACGCCGACGGGAAGGCCGGGCGGGAGCAGCTCGCGGCTGGCCGTGTACGGGACCGGGCCCGCCAGGAAGCCGTCCAGCCGGGTCGTGCTCAGGAACTCGGCGACCTTGGCGTGGATCTCGTCCTCGTGGTCGTAACTGACCCATTCCAGGTCGACTCCGCCGAGTGTGTTCGCGGCTTCCCGGAACAACTCACCGTGCAGCGAGTGGGTCACCACTCCGATCACAATGGCCACGACACCCCTTTACGAACCATGTTCGTAAATGACTCGTAAATCCGATGCTGACAAACTTCCCCCTCCCGGGGGCCCAGGTCAAGAGCCCGGCCGAAGAAATTCGCCGGTAACAAACCGGGAGGTCCAGCAAAACGGCGCCACCGAACCGGCTTATCGGGCCATCCAGTCCGATTTATGTAGATATCTTTCATTAGGGCTCGCGTCTTGGTTAGATACTTTCGTCCGTGCTTCCCCTCGACCCCCAGGAGGGATCAGCTCGTGAACGTCATCACTCGCTTATCGGTCGCCGTCGTGACGGCCTGCCTGGCCCTGCTCGGCACGACGGCTCCCGCGACCGCGGCGACCACCACGGTCGACAACGCCACCGCGGGCCGGTTCACCGCCGGCCCCGACTGGGGCACCTCGGCCTGGTCGGCGCAGCGGTACGAGGCGGACTACCGCTTCGCGAACCCCAACACCACCGCGAGCGACGCCGCCTGGTTCAAGGCCGCCATCGCGGCGGCCGGACCCCACCTGGTCGAGGTCTGGTACCCGGCCGATCCCGGCTACAACAGCGCCACGCCGTTCCTGGTGGCGACCGCCGACGGCACCCGCAGCGTGGTCGTCGACCAGCGCGCCAACGGGGGCCGCTGGGTCAGCCTGGGCACGTTCACCCTGGCCGCGGGCGACTACAACGTGGTCGGCGTCAGCCGCTGGACCAGCCAGCCGGGCTACGTCGTCGCCGACGCCGTCCGCATCACCTCGTCCACCGGATCACCCGCCTTCTCGCTGCCCCTCCCGCGCACCGCGCTGCCGCGCAGCGAGTACGACGACCCGCACCACGACTACCCCGCGATAGACCTGCCGGTCGGCACCGGCACCCCGGCCTACGCGGTGCGCCCCGGCACGGTGACGATCATCGACGACAGCCTGTGCGGACGCGGCATCAACCTGACCGGGAACGACGGCGCCATCTACACCTACTGCCACTTCTCGTCGTGGTCGGTCGCCAACGGCGCGTCGGTCGGCACCGGGCAGCAGATCGGGCTGACCGGCAACACCGGCAACTCGACCGGCCCGCATCTGCACTTCGGCATCCGCACCGGCAGCACCCGCCGGTGCCCGCAGAACTTCCTGCTCGCCCTGTACGACGGCGTCACTCCGCCGGCGGCGAGCAGCCTGCCCACCTCGGGCTGCTCCTACGTCAGCCGGTCGGCCGAGCCGGTCATCCCGCTCGGCTGAGGCCGGGGCCCGGCCCTGGGCTCTTCGCCCGCCGGCGTCGTACGGCGCCGGCGGGTCCGATCCGCCCCGCCGGTTGCGCTTTCCGCGCCGGTCGAAGGTCGCGTACAGGAAGATCTGCCCCCTGGAGATGACGCGAAGTCGCCATGATATGACGTGTGGCGAAGAGCGATGGGCCGCAGCGGCGCAGGCGCCTGGGCGCGCTGGCGCTGACGGTGCTCCTGTTGGGCGTCGGGTTCGGCCTGGCCGCCATCCTGCAGCGGCAGGGGCTCCAGACCGCGGCGAACTGGGCCCAGCTCGCCTCGATCGTGTTCGCCGCCGCGCCGTCGCTGCCGCTGATCATCCGGGCCTGGCGACCGCCCGGCGTCCACGAGCAGGCGGTGTGCTCGCGCGAGCAGCTCGACCAGGCCCAGCAGATCCTCGCCCGGCTGGTGCTGAAACAGTGGCGTGAGGAGATCGGCATCCGCCGGCTCGACGACCCCGCTCCGCTCGCGGTGCGCTGGCGCCTCACCGAACTGCCCGTCATGGATCATCCCGGTCACCTCGTCCGGCCCATGACCCTGCAGTCGCTGCTCGCCCGGGGCCGGCCGCGCTTCACCGGGCGTACCGACCGCATCTCCGACCTGGCCGCCGCCTTCCGCGGCCTCACGCGCCGACGGCTGGTCATCGCCGGTGATCCCGGCATGGGCAAGACCACCCTGGCGGTCCTGCTGCTGCGCCGGCTCCTGCAACATCCCCTGCCGGGCGAGCCCGTTCCCGTCATGGTCCCGCTGACGGGATGGGATCCCGCGACCGAGCGCTTCCGCGACTGGCTGGCCCGCGGCCTCGCGGAGACCTATCCCGCGCTGTGCTCCCCCGCCCTGGGCCCCGACCTGCCCCGGGCCCTGGTCACCGAACGCCGCGTCCTGCCCATCCTCGACGGCCTCGACGAACTCCCCGAACCGTTACGCCCGCAGGTCCTCAGCGCGCTGAACGACACGTTCATGGACCCCCTCATCCTCACCTGCCGCATGACCGAGTACCGCGCGGCGGTGCACTCCCCCGGCGGTGACGTCCTCACCGCCGCGGCCGTCATCGAACCCCGGCCGCTTCGTCCGGCCGACGCCGCCGCGTACCTCACCCGGGTGCTGCCACCGCGGCCGGCGGGCGCCTGGCCCGCCCTGCTCGACGTCCTCGCCCGGGACTCGACCGCGCCGCTCACCCGGGCCCTGGCCACGCCGCTGACCCTGTGGCTGGTGCGGCGCGTCTACGTCGACACCGGTACGGATCCCGCGCCGCTCCTGTCGCCCGGCCGCTTCACCACTCCCGGGGAGATCACCGACCACCTCTTCGACCACCTCGTCCAGGCCGTCATCACCACGAACCGGCCACATCACCTCGCCGACGCCCAGCCGCACCACCCCTTCCGGCCGCACCGGAGCTGGGCGCCCGAGGACGCCCGGCGCTGGCTGTCCTTCCTCGCCGAGCACCTCGACACCGGTGACACGACCGACCTCGCCTGGTGGCGGGTGCACCAGACGCTGCCCCGCCGGACGCTCAGGCTCCTCATCGCGATCATCGGCGGGCTCACGTACGGGCTCGCCTTCGGGCTCGCGTTCGGGTCGGAGGGCGGGGCCGCGTACGGGATCACGTTCGGGGTCGCGGGCGGGCTCACGGTCGCGCTGCTGCACTGGCCGGCGACGTCCACCCCCACCGGGCCGAATGCCGAGCCCGCCTATGCGGACCTGCGGTTGCGGGGCCGGATCCGCTCACTGTTCGGCCATCTCGCCGCGCGGCTCGCCTTCGGCCTCGTCTTCGGGCTCATGGGCGGGCTGGTGGGCTGGCTCGCGGGCGGGCTCGTCCCCGGCTCGGCGGGCGGACGTGTCGTGGGCCTTTCGAGTGGGCTCGTCCCCGGCCTCATGGGTGGGCTCGTCGTCGCGCTCGCGGGCGGGCTCGCCTTCGGATTGTCGGAATGGGCGAAGAACTCCCAGGCCAGCGAGACCGCGCAGACTCCGCCCGACTCCCTGCGCAGCGACCTGCGCACAGCGCTGCTCAACGCGCTCGCGTTCGGGCTCACCGGCGGGCTGGCGGGCGGGCTCGTGGTCGGCGTCACCTCAGGGCCCGCGGTCGGGCTGGCCGTCGGGCTGGCGTTCGGGCTCACCGTGGGGCTCTCGTTCGGCCGCACGGTCTGGCTCGTGTCCGGCCTCGCGGGCGCGTGCGCCGGCGGGCTCGCCGGAGGGCTCACCTCGGAGCTCTCGGTCGGCCTCGCGGTCGGGCTGATGTCGGGGCTCGCCAGCGGCCTCGCCGGTGGCCTGGCGAGCTCCAGCGTCATCTATCTCATCACCCTGACCTGCCTGGCGGTTCGCCGCAGAACGCCGGTGCGGCTGATGGCGTTCTTGCAGGACGCCCACCGGCTCGGGCTGCTCCGTCAGACCGGGGCCGTCTATCAATTCCGGCACATCGACCTGCAGAAACGACTCGCCGCCCTGCGCACGTCGCCACCGAAACGTCACGCCATACGTGCGCCGTACGCGACCGATCGGGCCGCGGACGACACGCCTCACTGATCACTTCCAAGCCAGGACCGGCCCCGACGCTCCTCCGACCTCACAGCCGGGACCTCAGCACATCCACCTCACAACCCGGTGCGAACGGGTCGAAACCATGCTCGACCAGCCAGCGAATCGCCAGCAGGCTCCGCATCGACCACCACCCCTGGATCACGTCGAGATCGACGTCGCCGCCATAGCCGGCCACGAGGTCGCCGAGGTGCCTCTCATGCCCGAGGGTCAGAATGGCGAGGTCGAACAGGCCGTCGCCCCGGCCCGCCTCGGACCAGTCGATGATGCCCGTGACCTCGTCGTCGCCGTCGACGAACACGTGCGAGATCTGCAGGTCGCCGTGCGTGAACACCGGAGTCCACGGCCGGAGCGCGGCCTCGGCGACCTGCCGGTTGCGGGCGACCAGGTCGGCGGGCAGGACGCCGTTCGTCACGAGCCACCCGCACTCCTCGTCGAGCTCCGCCGCCAGCTCCTCGGCACTCCGGCCGGCCCGGCCGAGCCGGGGCGGCAACGGCGCGTCGTGCAGCTTCCGGACGGCGGCGCCCGCCGCGGCCCACGCCGCCGGGGACGCGGGCTCCGGCTGCCCGAGACGGCCGAGCGCCGTCCCCGGGACCGCGGCGATCGCGAGCACGGGTGGCCGGTGCCACAGGACCTCCGGGGTGGGGACCGGCGCCAAGGCCATCGCCTCGACCTCGGCCTCGATACGCGCCCGATCGGCGTCCACCTTCAGGAACACGTCGCCGACGCGCAGGGTCGCACGCTCGGAATGCGCGACGACAACTTCCACCTCATCCATGGGCGACCAGTATTCCCGGCGACGATCGCCGACGTCACCGGGTTCATCGGCTCTCCGGTCACCCTGCGCCGCCACTTCACCGAACGCCTCGGCGTAAGCCCCAGCGCCTGTCGTGCCGCACACCGTCAACAGCGCCACCCACTCCGCTGAGCCCACGCGCCTCCTGCGCCATCACCGTTCGCGGCAGCTCCGCGGCAGAAAGGCTCGCTCCGCGTATCACCCCGCTCGGCCGGCCATGCCGTCCCGTAAGTGGCCTCGCCCATGTGGCCGGGTTTGCCTACCTCGACCACTCGCGGACGTGAAATACAGCCTTGAGCCGAACAAGGTCGAATAATTACCGACTTGCCGAGTATGTCGACAGCGCCCCCAGCCGATTCCACGACCCCAATCCGAAGGAATTATGCCGCGTCTCTGAGCAAAACCGCTGATCAGGCGCTGGCAACAACGTCAAAAAGGCTCCACCTGAGCGGCGGATCCAGCATCCTGGGCACAACCAGAAACTGGCCCGAGCAGAGCTCTCCCTCTCCGGTTCCCCCTTTCTTTGAAGAGGTCTCCGTGACTCGGTATGCCATCGACCGTGCCCACAACACGCTCCTCGCCCAGTGGAGCACCGGCATCGGCGACACCGCCATCGTCGTGGCGAGGCTCACCCACGACCAGCTGCACCGCAACACCTGCCGGCTCGCCGCCGAGCTCACCCGCCTGTCGCACATCTGCTGGCGCTCCTACACCCACCCCCCGAGCGCCGCCGACCGGCACGGCCCCAACAGCCTCGGCTGGCACCGCCAGCAAGAACGCGAAGCGTTCGACAAGATCCTCCCCGCCCTCACCGAACCCTCCAGCAAACTCCTCAACACCAAGGTCGAACAGAGCGCCCACGCCGTCGCCCGTACCCTGCGCACGCTCGACAGCTCCGAGCTCACCACCCACATCACCACCGACGTCGCCGCCGAACTGGCCGCCATCGAACGGGCCGAACGCGGCGACCTGTCCGAGCGCGCCCAGCAGGCCACGGCCCTCAGCCGCGAAGACGCCTCACCCCTGCAGATCTCCCAAGCCGACCGCCTCCTCCACGACAGCCCTTTCGGCAGCCACAACCTCTTCACCCAGGTGGACCCCACAGCAGCCGCCATCGCCGCCGCTCACTGGTACTACGCCGCCGTCACCATCACCGCCCAGCGCACCGGCATCCACCCCGTCCACATCGTCGCCAGCGCCGAACAACACGACAAACCCCTCACCCTCGAAAGCCTCACCGACATCACCACCGCCATGGACGCCGGCATGCGAGCCCGCCACGTCGTCATGCCCCTCATCCGCAACGCCCTCCACGTCGCCGACGGCCACCTCCACGGCATCCAGGAAATCGAGCAACGCCTCACCGCCGCCCACGAAATCATCTCCAGGGCCCACGCCGACCACCCGGAAATCGACATCACCCCCGACACCATCTACCTCCCCCTCACCTCCCTCGACCCCACGCGCCCCGCTCCCGACCTCCTCGACGCTCTCCTCCACGGCATCCACATCTGCTGGAACCTCTACTACCACCACCACACCAGCCCCACCCTCGACCACCCTCGAACACCACACCAGCAACTACGCCAAGAATTCCTCACCGCCACCCGCCACGAAACATCCGCCAGAAGCGAACGGCTCCTCTGACGCCAGAACGAGCAGGCCGGCCTTTCGGCGCCTTCCGATGCCTCCACCCACGGGCGGTCCGACTCGGCGAACAGCCCACCCATACCTCGGTGATCCACACGCCCCCGACAACCGTCAGGCGCTCACCTTCAGTTGGTGGACCCGCTGCTTGGACAGGCCCATGACGCGTGCCGTGTCCGGTTCCGACCAATGGCTCGTGAGTACCTTCGCGGCCTTTACGGCGAGTTCCGCGGCACGCCGCGTGTGAGCTTCCGCCAGTTTCCTTTCACGGCTGTATTCCGCCACCACCTCGGCGATCTCCTCGGGAAGATCGAAGACGAACTCCACGCCGGGGGTTTCCGCAGGCCAGGCCCAGGCGTGGATCTCCGCCAAATCGCGCTCCAGTCGGGACAAGGAGCTTGCCACACCGACTCCTTCGACCTCGCCTGTCGGGCAGCGCGCCACCCACCGCCTGTTCTCGAAGGTGACGACATACGTGATCATCTTGCTCATCGGCTCATCCTTTCTACGACCGCCTCCAGACGCTTGAGGCCTCGCGAAAGAGCTCCGGATCGCGGTCCTGGTCGGCAGTGATCATGACAGGTACCGAGATGATGCCGTCCTTGATCACACGCAGCGCACACATGTCGCTCTTGAGGTGGTGCAGCGAGTCAGCCGTGGCACCTGCGGCCGCCACGATCGTGGCCAACTCAGCATTGACGCACCTGTGGAGGGAGGACCTCGGCCGTAATGAGGAGCATATCTCACTAGGAGCCAGCCTCCTAGTTCAATAGGAGGATCTGGAGGCCGATGTTCTGATCACGCATACTGCAATATGATCGCTGCATGGCGGACACGACGCGCATCACGGTAACCCTGCCAAACGACCAGGTCGCCGAGCTCAGAAAGCTCACCGACAACATCTCCGGCTACGTCGCCGAGGCAGTGGCACGCCAGCTGCGGCACCAGCTTCTCGGAGCCGAGCTGATGCGCTACCAAGAGGAGCATGGCGAGTTCACCGACGAGGAACTCATCGAGGCCCACACTCGAATCTTCGGCGAGGCGGACCTTGGTGGTTCGGTGGGCGCGGCGTGATCGACCATGTCGAAACCGTCGTTCTCGATTCCCAAGGGCTTTCCGCCTGGATCGCGCAAGACCGAAAGGTCATGGCGATGTTCCATGTCTTCCACACCATGGGCGCCGATCTGGTGATCGGCGCCAACACCATCGTGGAGGTCACCCACACGCGAGTGAACATGCCTCGGCTGTGGTGGGCGCTCTCCCGCGTCAAAGTCGAACCGGTCACCGAACGTACGGCGAAGGCGTCCGCGGATCTGCTCAGGACGGCCGGTTTGCACGGTCACGAACACGCGATCGACGCGACAGTCGCCGAAATGGCGCTCCGGCAGCCCGGTCCTGTCGCCGTGCTCACCTCGGACATCGATGACATGGCTCGACTGTGCGGCCGTCACGTCAGGCTCATCGGCGTCTGAAAGGGCGACTCGCCGTCCTGCCCGACGGGACGAGCGGTCGGGCAGTGAGACATCGCGATCGTTCGAGGAGACCGGCGCGGCGAACGATGCAGGTGTGGGCTGCCTTCCACGGACGACGGGGTCGTTTCCGTAAGTGCCTGTGTACCACCTGATCGTCAGGTCGATCGGCCAGACGCGGATCAGGTCACGAGCTTGCCTCCGTAGGCGCTGCAGCATGCACACGAGCACTTAGCGCCAGGGATCGAGGGCGTGCTTGCCGCGTGTCTGGCCTGCTTCGAGTTGTTGCAGCACGGCCGGCCCTTCCGCCAGGGGATGAACCTGGGGGGTGCCGGGCGGGTACACGCCGTGGGCGATGAGTGCCTCGATCTCGACCAGCAACGACTTGTAGAGGGACGGCTGCCGCAGCGCCAGCGCACCGATGTGCAGACCCTTGATCTGGACCTGGTGGGTGAAGACCAGGTCATGCGTGGTCAGAGTGGCATCGCCGGAAGCAGCACCGAATACGACAATGCGTCCGACGAACGGTTTGGTGACCGACAGACTGGCCTCGAACGTGGCCTGTCCCACCGATTCCAGGGTCAGGTCGATCCCGCCGGTCAGGCGGGTGATCTCCTCAGCCAGATCGGGGCGCGTGCTGTCCAGAACTTCGTCGGCGCCCAGTGCCTTGACGGTGCTGTGCTTCGCTGGTGACGCCGTGGCGATCACCCGCGCACCGTAGTGGCGAGCGAGGCGAACGGCAGCCTGCCCCACACCGCCGGCCGCGGCGTGAACGAGCACCACCTCACCGGTCTTGATCTCGCCCAACGGCTTCAGTGCCGCCAAGGCGGTGGCCCAGTTCAGCACCAAGCCGAGGGCTTCGGCATCGCTCCAACCAGACGGCACAGGAAGGACGTTCGCGGCCGGCATCGTCATGTACTGCGCGAAGGCGCCCGGGCCGACTCCGACGACATGGGTACCGAGTCGCAGCGGGCTCTCGACGTCCGGGCCGACACCTACGATCTCGCCGGCGGCTTCGAAGCCCGCCACATAGGGTGCCTGCGGACCTCCTCCGTAAGTTCCATGGGTCTGCATGACGTCAGCGAAGTTGATCCCGGCGGCGCCCACGCGGATGAGGTACTCGCCGGCCCCCGGGGCGGGGCGGCGCCGATCGGCCGTGAGGGTCAGATCCTTCGGACCGCGGTGCGATCGCTGGACCAGTGCTCGTACCGTCTGCTCAGTTGTATGCTGCTGCTCGTCGATCTTCATACTTACGAACGTAGGAGTTTGACACTTGCGTCAAGGTCAAGCGGCGGTCATCGATCAGGGCGGCGGGCCTCTCGAAGGTAGGTGTCGAGTGCCGCCTGCTGATCGCTGAGAACGGCGATACGCGCAGCGAGCCGATCGCGATAACTCTGCACCTCGTACAGGAACGTCGCGGGCACCACATCAGTGGCGACGTCAGGTTCATCAGTGAGGCGGGGCAGAACCTCCCTGATCAACCGCACGGGTAGCCCAGACTCCAGCAGCGAGCGGATGGTGAGCACCCGGTCGATGGTGGACTGGCAGTAGTCACGGAATCCATTGCTGCAACGACCAGGGACGATCAAGCCCTCATCCTCATAGTGCCGCAACGATCGCGCACTCGCTCCGCTGACGCTGGAAGCTTCGCTGATTTTCATACCTGTGGGCAACGTCCTGGTGCACCGCGATCTTCCAGTACTCGTCCCTCTCTGAATCGCCCCGGAGCTTCTCCATGTCACGTCGTGAATAGGGGGAGATCGGGCGGAGCGCTCCTTTTGTGCGGGAAGATCGGTAACGGTCTGGCCTGTAGGCCGACTTGATAGAACGGGCTTATTTCGCGGTAAATCGTGACTTAGACAGGAATGGAGCAGCTCGTGGCCGATCCCTCCCCCTCCGATGCCGTCGATCGGATCGACACCACCCGCCCCAGCCAGGCCAGGGCGTGGAACTACTGGCTGGGCGGCAAGGACTACTACCCGGTCGACAAAGAGCTCGCCGACATGCTGGAGCAGACCTATCCCGGGATGCAGGAGATCGCCCTGCACACGCGGGCCTTCCTGCGGCGTACCGTGCGTCATCTGGCCGAGCGGGAGGGCATCCGGCAGTTCCTGGACATCGGGACCGGTCTGCCCACCGTGGACAACACGCACGAGGTGGCGCAGCGGGTCGATCCTTCGAGCCGGATCGTCTACGTCGACAACGACCCGGTGGTGCTGGTGCACGCCCGCGCGCTGCTGACCAGCCATCCGGACGGGGCCTGCGACTACCTGGACGCCGACGTACGCGATCCCGACGACATCCTGGGCCGGGCGGCGCGCACGCTGGACTTCGCCGAGCCGATCGCGGTGCTGATGCTCGGCGTCATGGGCACCGTACGGGACGACGACGAGGCCTGCGCGCTCATCGGCCGCTACCTGAGCGCCGTGCCGGCCGGCAGCTTCCTGGTCGTCGAGGACGGCACCAACGTGGTCAAACCGCAGGCGGCCGCGCAGGCCGAGCAGTTGCGCGATGAGGGCCAGGTCTACTCGTACGAACTGCGCACGCCGGAACGGATCGCCCGCTTCTTCGACGGCCTGGAGCTGCTCGAACCGGGCGTCGTGTCGGTGTCGCGCTGGCGCTACGAGGGCGAGGCCATCGACGGCGTGCCGGACGAGGTGGACGCCTTCGGCGGCGTGGCGCGAAAGAGCTGAGGCAGCGCAGGCAAAGGCTGAGGCAGCGCACGCAGGAGCTGACCCCGCGCCTCCGTGCCTCTCCTCAGCCGCCGACGAGCTCGCGGGCCAGCGCCGCCGTCGCCGAAGCCGGCAGCGCGGCCACGCTGAGCTTGTCCATCAGGGCGTGGTAGGGCAGCACGTCCGTGGTCTTGGTGAGGTATTGCGCCGTGGTCAGGTGTTCCATGCAGACGACGTCGGACAGCTCCTGCTGCGGGAAGCGCAGGATCGTGACGGGGCCGATGCCGCCGACGATGCCGCCGGCGGTGAACGGCAGCACCTGCACGCTCACATGGGGCTGCTCGGCCATCCGCGCCAGGTGCTCCCACTGGGCGTGCATCACGTCGTCGTCGGCCACGCGGCGGTGCAGCACGGCCTCGTCCATGACCACCCACAGCCGGTGCGCGTCCGGCTGGGCGAGCAGGCGCTGACGGCGCGTGCGCAGCGCGATCCGCCGCTCGACCTGCCTGGGGGACGGCTTCGGCGAGCTCTGGCTGATCACCGCGCGGGCGTAGTCCTCGGTCTGCAGCAGGGCGGGCACCACGTGGACCGCGTAGGTGCGGATCAGGCAGGTGTCCTGCTCCAGCCCGAGGTACGACTCGAACCAGTCGGGGATCACGTCCCGGTATTCCTGCCACCAGCGGGGCGCGTTGGCCTGCTCGACCATGGCGAGCAGGGTGCCTCGCTCGGCCTCGTCGCTGACGCCGTACAGGGTGAGCAGGTCGGCGACGTCGCGCGCCTTGAAGCCGGTGCGGCCGGCCTCCATCCGGCTGAGCTTCGACGCCGAGGCCCTGATGGCGTATCCGGCCTGCTCGCGGTCCATGCCGCAGGCTTCGCGATGCTTACGGAGCTGTACGCCGATCAGGAGGCGGACGGCCGTGGACCCCGACCACGCGGGGGCCTCACGGGTGACGTCGCTGAGATCGTCGTCAGTCGTCGGCATGCAGTCTCCTCGATCGGGCGTACCCCACCGCAGTTCATCCCTGGAACCCATCCTGCCACGCGAAAAACGTGTGTCGATCTCTTCGGCGGAAGTCGGCCTGTGACGCCGGGCCGGGCGCTGCGGGCGGACGGCCCGGCGTCAGCGCGACCGCGCGTTCGCGGCCCGCAGGAAGTGGTCACGCCGGAGGGTGGCGTGGGGGTCTTCCAGTCGATCAGGCCGCGCATCCCGTCGCCGGCGATCACCGTGTTGCCGGGCCACACGTCGCCGTGCACGAAGACGGCCGGCGTGCCGGGAGGCTCGATCGCCCGGACTCGGTCGTCGGCCAGGTCGAGCAGGGCGGTGCTCGGCATCCGTCCCGCTCGGCGGTCCTCGGCGAAATCGTCGGCCGCGATGGGACGGGGGCGGGACGGGAGGTGCGGCGTCGGGTCGAGCGCGACGGCGTGGACCCGGGCGAGCGCGGCGCCCGCCGCGAGGAGCAGTTCGGTGGAGGGCACGGCAGGCCGGGTTCTCGTCCCTGGCACGACGGTCTCCAGGCTCGCCGGCGAGGGCGGCGGCGAGCAGGCGAGGCGCCGGCAGGCCGTGCCGCTCGGCGACGGCGAGTGCGGCTACGTTCGCCGCGATCTGGTCCGATGAGATGCGGCTGCTCGGGGTTCGGAGGACCGCCGAGCGGGCCGTGCCTGAACGGAGGACCACCGAGCGGGCCCAGCCTGAACGGAGAACCGCTGAGCCGGTCGTGCCTGATCGGCGATCCTCAGCACAGGTCGTGCCGCCTGGCGTCGTCAGGGCGATCCACCACGGGCTTTCGCCGCCGTGGAGGGAGCGGACTGCGCTGATCGCCGTCCGGCTGTCCAGTTGTGTGGGTTCGTTCGTCGATATGCACACGGCACGGGCCCGCACCTCGATTCAGGCACGTCGCGGGCCCGTGCGTCGGTGTCAAAGATGTCAGCGCTGGTCGGCGATCACGATGTCGTCGAGGTGAAGGGAGTTGCCGGTGGCGCCGGCGGCGCCGGTCAGTTCCAGCGCGACGGTGGCGGTCCCCGCGGGTGCGGTGAGCGAGGCCGTGAACTCCTGCCAGCTCGTGCTCAGCCCGCCGAGCGTGATCTCTTCGCTCCCCAGCGGCTGCTGACCGGAGTCGTACCAGCGCAGCCGCAGCGTCGCCGTGGAGATCCCAGGGGTGCCCTGCTTGGCCCACACACTGACCCGCTTGGCGCCGGGGATGGTGTCGAAGCCGGGCCAGTTGCCCAGTTGCACGCCCCATCCCCCGCCCTCGGTGACGTCGATCCGCAGGCCGTAGGCGCCCCCATGGGCGGCTTCCGCGGCTCGCTGCACGGCGGTGCCGTACCAGGCGTCCCACTGGCCGATCGAGCCTTCGAGTGTCGCGGTGTCGGCGTCGAGGGCGTTGGGCACGGGCGGCGGTTCGGTCACGCCGTTGAGGGTGCTGCCGGCCTCCTGGTTGTACGGGGCCGAGCGCCAGGCGTTCCAGGAGATGGTCTCGCCCCAGCCCTTGGCGAACTTCCAGTTGCCCACGTAGGTGTTGTCGTGGAACCTGTTGCCGCCGGTGTGCATGACGCTCTGCTGAATCTCCGCGACCGTGTACGGCATCCAGGGCAGATTGTCGGCGCCCTGGGCGTAAAGGGCCTGCACGCCGCAGTACGTTCCGGCGCAGGGCACGTTCGCCTGGTCGAAGCGGAACTCGTTGCCGAACACCTTGACGTTCTGCGCATGCCAGCGGCAGTCGCTGCGGAACGGCTCGTTCGCGATGGACGTGTAGCAGGGGTGGGTCGCGTTGATCGGGTCGAGATAGTCGCCGTCGTGCGGCGTGGGAATCACCGTGGGAGTGACGAACGGCGTGCAGTAACCCGTGCTGGTGTTTCCGTTGGAATTGCAGAAACGATTGGCGTTCTCGAAGATCGTGATGCCGGAGAAGTTGTCCTCGAAATAGTTGTCGTTGATGTTCAGGTCCGAGCTGCCGCTCGTCTCGGTGGCGAGCCGGGCGTCACCGCCTGATTCCGAGATGTAGATGGCCGGGGCCGGTGAGCCCAGGTTCTCGTTGCCGGTCACCCAGGCGTTCCGCTTGAAGACGTTGCGGGTGATGGTGGCGTTGTAGCTGATCTCGTACCAGAGGCCGATGCTCTCGTTGTGCTCGATCCAGTTGCGGTCGAAGCGGAAGTCGATGTTGTTCGTGTCGGCCCAGAGGCCGACGCTCAGGTTGTCGTGCACGTAGTTCTCGGTGACGGTGGCGCCCTTGACGTCCCAGAACTTCGCGCCCCCGGTGCAGCCGCACCCCTCGATCTCGCTCTCCCAGTCGTGCTGGTTGTTGCCGGCGATCTCGTTGTGGTGCACGACGAGGTTCTTGAGCGCGGAATCGCCTTCGACCGGGTCCTTGTACATGCTGATGCCGTACTGGCCGTTGTCTTTCAGGCAACTGTCTCGGATCGTGTTGGCGCTGCCGAGGAACACCGCCGCGCCGTCGTTGTGGTGGGCGTAGAGGTGCTCCATCACCCAGCCGGTGCCCGAGTCGTGGTTGACGACGCCTTCGTTGTGGTTCCTGGTTTCGCCGCCGAAGTTGCGGATTTCCAGGTACGCGATGCGCACGTCGGAGGCGACGCCGCCGAAGGCGTACTTGTTGAGTCTTCTGCCGTCGAGGACGGCGCCCGGAGCCCCGATGAAGACGCTGCCATCGCCGGGCTTTATCTGGCTGTATTCGCCGTCGCCCAGCGTGTGCGTGCCGGGCGCGAACCAGTAGGTCTTGCCGGCCTGACCGAAGTCGACGCCGAGATTGTCGCCCGCAGGGACCACGATGGCGCCTGACGGTGCGCTGGACGGGCCGTCCTGCCAGGTGGCGTTGTCACAGACTTTCATGGAGGCGGGTAATTCGGTGTACCAGCCGCCGGACGCGCGCTCCGCCTGAGCGGCGGGGGTGGCACTGGCCGGGGTGGCCCACAGGCCGGCGGCCACCATGAGTAACGCGCTCACGACAACAGGGTGTCGCATGAATTCTCCCGTTCTGCCGCTGACGTTCCTGCCAGCGAAGAGCTGACGATGTTGCCAGCGAAGATTAGCGCCAAGATCGCCTACGGGCCGGCGATCAGCGTCAAGTCACGCGGTCAAGAACCGTGACGACCCCATTGGCCTCGGGAAACAGGATTGACCACGATCAAACGGCGCGGGTGCCCGCCGTGGTCAATCCATCGCCGCGCCCGCTCTGATCGCCCCGCGGATGCGGAAGTACGTACCGCAGCGGCAGATGTTCCGCAACCTGTCGAGATCGGCGTCGGTGATCTCGCGGCCCTCCTGGGCGACGCGGCGGACCAGCGCCACGGCGGCCATGATCTGGCCGTGCTGCGCGACATTCTCGGGATCAACGGCCCGAAGTACGGCTGCGGCATCAACGTCTGCAAGGCGTGCACCAGCCACCTCAACGGCAAGGCGATCAACCCCTGTGCGATCCCCGTGCGGGAGCTGCGGCCGACGGACGAGGTGACGACCATCGAAGGACCCGCGGCCACGGCCGCCGCGGGCCTGCATCCCGTGCAGCGGGCCTGGCTCGACCTCGCCGACGGGGGCCGCACTCCCGCCACCGTGCGCCAGTTCGTGGCCGGCCAGCTCCGCCACGAGCAACGGGCGGGCCACGTCTCCGCCGGCCTCGACACCGACCTCGTGGCCGAGATGATGGTCCGGATCTCCGCCTCGTTCCCGGCCACGCCCAGCTCGCCGCCGTCGCCCGGCAGTTCCTGGTGCCCATGCTGCACCCCGCGACCGTGCCGACGCGCCCTAGCCGGAGGCCGACTCGATCGGGACGGTGAGCCGGCGTCTGACGGGGGTGGGTTCCCTGCGTTCGCCGAGCAGGTCCATGAGCTGGTCCATGGCGACCTCGCCGAGCCGTTCGCCGTCCACGTCGATCGAGGGCACGTCGTGCAGGCCGAGGCTCTCGACGACCATGCGTTCCGAGCTGACCACCACGTCGCGGATGCCCCGGTTGAGCAGGGCGAACATGAGGCCGAGGCCGATCGAGGTGGCGTAGGGGACGACGGCGGTGGCGCGGGCGGCCACCACGGCGCCGGCGGCCTCCACGCCGGCGGCGAACGTCGAGGGGCAGGGGCCGAGCATGGTCAGCGTCGCGCCGCTCGGCTCGGCCGCGGCGCGGATGGCGGCCTGGCGCTGGCGGTCCTGCCAGGAGCCCGCCGGGCCGCCGATGTAGACGATGCGCTCGTGGCCCTTGCCGGTGAACCAGGTGACGAGCGCGCCGAAGGCGGTGGCGGTGTCGGCGACGGCCGAGGTCATGCCGTCGATCTCGCGGTCGATGAGCACGCTCGGCTTGTACGACGCGGCGGCGCGGACGATCTCGTCCGACCCCCGGGGCGCGGTGAACAGGAAGCCGTCGACCTGGTGCGCGAGGTGTTCGACCGCGGCGAGCTGGGCCGGGTGCTCCAGGGAGTGCACCGCGATGGTCAGCTGCACGCCCGAGTCGGCCGCGCGGGCCTGGGCGCCGCCGATGATCGGGTTGAAGAAGGTGTTGTCGAGCGTCGGCACCACGACGGCGACCACCCCGGTCTTGCCCCGGGCCAGCTGGGTGGCGGCCCGGTTGGGGACGAATCCGAGCTGCTCGGCGGCGGCGCGGACGCGGGCCACCGTCTCGGGGGCGGCCAGGTCGGGCCGGCCCAGGGCGCGGGAGGCCGTCGCCTTGGAAACCCCGGCCAGCGCGGCGACGTCCGCGAGTGTGGGCACTGATGCTCCCTTGAGTCGTTACCTGGATTTCACACAGGGGTTTGTGCGCGAGGCCCCCCATAATCTATGGTCAGGCTCCTGGAACCGGTTCCGCAACCGGTTCCGCCCTACCGTACGCCATGCCAGAAAGGACGCCGACATCTCACGCTCATCGGCCCTTCTCCTGGTGCCCGGTCTCGTCCTGCTCGTCGTGGGCTTCCTCATCCCCTCGGCCGCGATGCTCTTCGCGCCGCCGGACGTGCCGACCGGCGAGATCTTCACGCGCCTGGGCGAGATGCTCACGGATCCGTACGACCTGGAGGTGATCGGGCGCACGGTCGGGCTCGCCCTGGCGGTCACGGTCATCTGCGTCGTCCTCGGCTTTCCCATCGCCTACTGGCTGGCCCGTTCGCCGTCGCGCTGGAGCGGCGTCCTGCTGGCAGTGGCGATCTTCCCACTGATGCTGAGCAACGTGGTGCGCACGTTCGGCTGGCTCGTGATCCTCGGCTCGAAGGGGGCGCTCGGGCGGCTGCTCGTGCAGCTCGGCGTCGTGGACGTGGCGCCGCAGCTCCTCTACACCAAGCCGGCGATCATCCTCGGCCTCACCCAGCTGTTCCTGCCGCTGGCGATCATCTCCTGCTACTCGGCCGTGGCCCAGGTCGATCCGGGCCTGGACGACGCCTCGCGCGGGCTCGGCGGGAGCCGGATGCGGACGATGTGGAGCATCGTCATCCCGCTCACCATGCCGGGCATCGTGGTGGCCGCGACCCTCGTCTTCGCCGGCTCCGTCACCGCCTACACCACGCCGTACCTGCTCGGCGGGTCGAGCCAGCGCATGCTGTCCACGCAGCTGTACTCGTATGCGACCACGACCGTGGACTGGGCGTCGGCCTCGGCGACGGCGCTCATCATGACGGTCCTGGTCTTCCTGGTCTCCGGGCTGTCCTCGCTGATCGGGCGGAAGGGGGCCACCTCGTGAAGCGGCCGATCACGGCGGCGCTGGCGGTCGTCGGTTACGTCATCATGATCGTGCCGATCGTGTTCGTGGTCGCCACCGCCTTCACCTCCGGCAGCACGCTGCGGTTCCCGCCCGACGGGTTCTCGCTGCGCTGGTTCGGCGAGGCGTTCGCCTACGAGCCGTTCGTCGAGGCCACGATCTCCAGCGTGCAGCTGGCCGTGCTCGCCGCCGCGCTCGCGCTGCTGATCGGCGTGCCCGCCACGCTGGCCATCCACCGGGGCAGGATCCCGGGCAAGGGGCTGGTGGAGGGGCTGTTCCTGTCACCGCTCATCGTCCCCGAGCTGGTCGTCGGCCTCGCGCTGTTCCAGCAGCTCATGGTCGGCCTGGACCTGGACAACTTCACCGCCCTGCTGGTCGGGCACACGGCGCTGATGCTGCCGTACGCGGTACGCGTCACCGGCGCCTCGCTCGCGCTGGCCGATCCCGCGCTGGAGGAGGCCGCCAGGGGGCTCGGCGCCTCGCCGCTGCGCGCGTTCCTCAACGTGACGCTGCCCGTCCTGCGGCCGGGGATCTTCTCCGCCGGGCTGCTCAGCGTGGTCACGTCGTTCAACAACGTGCCGCTGTCGCTGCTGCTGCAGGGACGCGACTTCCGGACGCTGCCGGTGACGATGCTCGACTACGTGCAGCAGTCCTACGACCCGATGGTCGCCGCCGCGTCCACCCTCATCCTGGCCGCGACCGTGGTCATCGCCGTGATCGCCGAGCGCACGGTCGGATTCGCCAAGATCTTCGGAGGGATCAGCAAATGACCGCCGCCGCCGAGTTGATCGGGGTCACGCAGAGGTTCGGCTCCTTCACCGCCGTGGACGCCGTCGATCTCGCCGTCCCGCCGGGCAAGCTGACGACGCTGCTGGGGCCGAGCGGCTGCGGCAAGACCACCACGCTCAGGATGATCGCGGGCTACTCGGCGCCGACGTCGGGGACGATCCGCATCGACGGGATCGACAGCACCCGCACGCCGCCGGAGAAGCGCGATCTCGGGATGGTCTTCCAGTCGTACGCGCTGTTCCCGCACATGACGGTGGCCGACAACGTCGGGTACGGGCTGAGGCTGCGCAAGGTGCCGGCCGCGGAGCGGCGGGCGCGGGTCATGGAGACGCTCGAACTCGTCGGGCTCGCGCACCTGGCCGGCCGCAAGCCGAAGAAGCTGTCCGGCGGGCAGCAGCAGCGGGTGGCGCTGGCCAGGGCCATCGCGATCCGGCCCCGGCTGCTGCTGCTCGACGAGCCGCTGTCCAACCTCGACGCCCGCCTGCGGGTCCAGATGCGGACCGAGATCAGGCGCATCCAGGCCGAGACTGAACTGACCGTCATCCTCGTCACCCATGACCAGGACGAGGCGCTGGAGATGTCCGACGAGATGGTCATCATGAACGAGGGCAGGATCGTCCAGCAGGGCGCCCCTCAGCAGGTCTTCCCGCGCCCGGCCGACCGCTTCGTGGCCGAGTTCCTCGGTTACGAGAACTTCCTCACCGCGGCGGACGGCACTCCGCTGACCATCCGGCCCGAGCACCTGCGCATCGCCGAGCGGGGGCCCGGCCTCGCCGCGACGGTGGCCGACGTGGCCTTCCGCGGCGTCGACCTGCTGGTGTCGCTCGACGTCGTCGATCCGTCGGGGGCGACGGTCAGGCTGCTCGCCGACGTGCGCGGCGGCGCTGCTCCCGCCCCCGGGTCGAGCGTCACGGTGATCACGCCGGACGACCATCTGATCCCGCTCCCTCGCTGAACCCCGCCGAACCTCGCTGAACCCCGCCGAAAGAAGGAATCCCATGCCCACGCGCCGCGCCGTACTGGCCGCCGCCCTGATGGTGCTCGCCGCGGCCGGATGCTCCGGCTCGAACTCCGGCGAGCAGCAGGCGGAGGCGAACACCGTCGTCGTCAGCACCTTCCCCTTCGGGGTGAAGGAGTTCGAGCAGGCGGTCATCACCCCGTTCACCAAGCAGACCGGGATCAAGGTCGAGCTGGACACCGGGTCCAACGCCGACCGGCTGTCGAAGCTGAAGCTGGCCAAGGGCGAGCCGGAAGCGGACGTGGTGCTGATCTCCGACTACTTCGCCGCGCTCGGGCAGAAGGACGGCCTGTTCCAGAAGGTCGACGTGCCCAACATCAAGGAGCTGGCGCCGTTCGCGACCGAGGGCGGCTACGAGGGGCCGGCCTACACCCACCAGCTCAACGGGATCATCTACAACACCGAGCAGCTCGACCAGAAGCAGGCCGCCGGCTGGAACCTGTTCGCGGACGCCGCGCACAAGGGCAAGGTGGCGCTGCCCGACATCTCGGTGACCGCCGGGCAGCTGATGATCTCCGGGGTCGGAGAGGCGTACGGCAAGGGCCCGTACGACATCGACACCTCGCTGCGCACGCTGGCCGGCTGGGCCCCGAACGTGCTGCAGTTCTACACCTCCTCCACCGAGGTCACGAACCTGCTCACCCAGGGCGAGATCGTCGCCGCCGACGCGCTGAGCGGCTTCGCCACCAAGCTCGTCTCCTCCGGCGAGCCGATCGCCTGGACGGCGCCCGCCAAGGGCCGCTACATGGCCACGAACCGGGCGATGATCCCCAAGGGCGCGCGCAACCCCGAGGGCGCGGCGAAGCTGATCGACTACATGCTGTCGGCCGAGGCGCAGAGCGCGATGGCGAAGACCGTCGGCGACCTGCCCACGAACCCGAAGGCGGAGATCCCGCCCGAGATCGCCAAGGTGACCGGCGAGGCGGCCAAGGACCCGGTGGCCGCCGGGTTCAAGACCCTCGACCCCGCGCAGCTCGTCGACACCCGCGCCACATGGGTGGACCGCTTCACCCGGGAGGTGGCCGGCAAGTGAGGCTCGACCTGATGCCCAAGGTCGATCTGCACTGTCACCTCATCGGCACCGTGCGCGCCTCGACCTTCGCCGAGCTGGCCAGGCGGGAGCGGCTCGACCTGCCCGCCCCGCCGGAGCGGATCTACGCGGACGTGAACTCGCTGCCGCCGGACCCGGCGCTCTACCTGGACACCAGGATCCCGGTGCCGCAGGGCAGGAGCGCGGACGAGCCGGAGGTGTCGTACTCGCTGTTCCAGGTGTCGGCGTGGGTGCTGCAGGTGCTGCGCGACGCCGACGACCTGACCAGGATCACGTACGAGGCGTTCGAGGACGCGCACAGGACGAGTGCGACCCGGCACCTGGAGGTGTCGTTCGACGCGCTGACCGAGCATCAGGAGAAGCTCGGCTACGCGACGGTGGTCGAGGCGTACGCCGAGGGCATCAGGATGGCCGAGCGCGACTTCGGCATGTCGGGCCGGCTCATCGCGGCCGTCGACCGGAGCAGGACGGGCGAGGAGGCGCTCTCCTGGGTGCGCACGGTCGTGGACCATCCGCACGACTACGTGGCCGGCATCGGGCTGGACAACCTGGAGACGGCCGGTCCTCCCGAGCGGTTCGAGGCCGCCTTCCGGCTGGCCGGGGCGGCCGGGCTGCGCCGTACCGCGCACTCCTCCGAGCACGCGCCGGTCGCCGTCAACACGATCACCTGCCTGGACGTGCTCGGCTGCGACCGGATCGACCACGGCTACTTCGTCCTGGAGGACGACGAGGTCGTGGCCAGGCTGAGGGATGAGCAGGTGCCGTTCACCGTCATCTCGACCACCTCGCGGCGCTCGTGGCGGCCGTGGCGGCGGGCGTCGATCGCGGCGATGCTCGCGGCCGGGCTGAACGTCATCCCGGCCTCCGACGATCCCGGGATGTTCCCGACGTCGCTGGCGCAGGAGTACCGGATCCTGGCCGACGAGCTGGCCGTGCCCGAGGATCGGTTGCGGGCGATGGCGCTGGCCGGGGTGGAGGCGTGCTGGCTGCCCGAGCCGGAGAAGGCCGCGCTGCGCGAGCGCTTCGAACGCGAGCTGGCCGCCTCGGAGTGACCCGCCCCCGCGCCGGCCGACGTGGGGGCGGCCGGCGCGGGGGCCTCCGGTGCTTTCTCTCAGATCAGGTGATCGCGTCGTGGGGCAGGACGGCGTGCACGCCCCACGTCTCGTTCGCCACCTGAGTGACGCGCAGGTCCACGACCGTGCTGGCCAGGGCCGTGGCGGTGCCCCTGTCCAGGTCGTACAGGTGCTGCATCCAGGTGAGCATCGCGGCGAGCGCCTCCACCGTCGCCGCGTTGAGGTCGGCGTCGAACCCGAACGTGACGCGCCCGCCGGGCGTGACCGCGTGCGGGCCGGGCACGGGAGGGGCGGTGACGACGTCGAGTGTCACCTCCGTCGTCATCGGGCACTCGATCGCGGTGCCGCACACCTCGCCGTCGCCCTGCGCGGCGTGCCCGTCGCCGAGGTGCAGCAGCGCGCCGGGCACGGTGACCGGCAGGAACAACGTCGCCCCCGCGGTCAGCTCGCGGCAGTCGATGTTGCCGCCGCCGGCCGCGCGCGGCGGGATCGTGGAGTGCGGGCCTGGCTCGGCGGGCGGCAGGCCGATGACCCCGAGGAACGGCGCGGTCCGTACGGTGTGGCCGCGGTCGCTGGTGGCGGTCCCGGCGTCGGCGTCGATCTCCCACAGCAGCCAGGACGGCTCCCCGGTGAGCCCGAGCGCCCGGTTCAGCGCGTTGTCCTTGGCGCCCGCGATGGTCCAGCCCCACTCCCCTGGCGTGACCGAGCCGATGCGGACGGCCAGCACGTCGCCCGGCGCGGCGCCGCGCACCTCGACAGGACCGGTGAGGCAGTGGCCGCGCCGGTCCGTGAACATGGTCGGCCGCCGCTCCCCCGGCGTGCGCTGGCGTTCGAGGTGGCCCGAGGCGTCGAGCGAGCCGACGACGACGGTGTCACCCGGGTCCACGCTGAGCGCGGGCGGCGTGTCGCGGTCGAACACGTCGATCGTGGTTCCCGACCCGGGATGCAGTTCGTGAATGGTCAAGCCGGCTCCTCGTTCTCGTGGGGGCCGACGACGATCTCCGGCGACGCGGCCCGCGACACACAGGCCATCATGGTCCCAAGCCGCTCTTCCGCGCTGGACACCGCGTCACGGTGATCCACCTCGCCGTCGAGGACCGTGAGCCGGCACGTCCCGCAGCTGCCCGCCTCGCAAGACGATTCGACGCGGACGCCGTCACGGCGCAGCGCGGCCAGCAGCGACAGGTGCGCGGGCACGTGCACCCGGCGCCCGTCGGGAACCCAGACCGCGGTGAACGGCAGGGACATCCCGGCGCCGGCGGCCGTGAACTCCTCCATGTGGATCCGGCTCGCCCGCCAGTGCGCGGTCAGCGTCCGCACCGCCCGCATGAGCGGAGCGGGCCCGCAGCAGTAGACGCGCACGTCGTCGTCCGGTACGGCGAGGTGGGGCCAGAGGTCGAGCGGCCTGTGGCCGTCGCTGTGGTGCACGGTGTCCTCGGGGCCGCGGAACTCGTGCAGGAACGGGGTCTCCGCCGCCGACCGCGTCAGGTACAGCAGCCGTACGCCGGTGCGGCCACCGACCCGCAGCCGGCGCAGCATCGCCCTGATCGGCGTGATGCCGATGCCGCCGGCGATGAACAGGTAGCGGGGCGAGGGTTCGAGGGGGAACCCGTTGGCCGGCGGGGACACCACGAGCTCGGTCCGCACCGCCACGTCGCGGTGCATGCTCGCGGAACCGCCCCGGCCGGCGTCGTCGCGGCGCACGCACACGACGTACTCCCTGGGCCGGGGGCCGCCCGGTTCGACCAGGCTGTAGCCGCGTCGGTGCCCGGCCGGAGTGGTCACCACGACGTGCGCGCCCGGCTCGTACGCCGGCAGCACGCCTCCGTCCGGGTCCCGCAGGACGAACCGGCGCACGGTCGGCGTGAGGTCGGTCGCCTCGCAGACCCGCAGGCGCAGCTCAGAGGACGAGCGCACTGTCCCGCTCCACGCGTCCGGCGGTGCGGACCTCCAGGTGCACGCCCATGAGCTGGTGCCCGTACGTCCTGTCGATCATGGTGACCACCGGCAGGTCGCGGCGGCCGGTGTCCGGATCGACCTCGGTCGCGGCGCAGCGCCTGGTCCGGTGCACGGCTCGGACGCGCACGCCGCCGAGATCGAACTCCCGGCCGATCAGCTCCAGCTCGGACCAGGCCGGCAGGCCGTCCCCGAGGACGTTGGCCCGGAACCTGCGCGGATCGCTCACGCTGCCCGTACGTGACTCCAGGTCGCGCACCGAGCCCAGGTTGACCAGCGAGATCCAGCCCATCGGCCCGTCCCCGGCCGCGGCCGCGTCGGTGAAGCGCCGGCCCGGCTCCCGCGCGAGCAGCGGCGTCACCCCGGCAGGCAGGTCGAGGACGCGGGCGAAGAAGCGCTCCGCGCCGTCGCGCCCCCGCTCGGTGCGCAGGTCGGCCCTGAGCACCTCGTGGCCGGCGACGCGGGCGGTGAGGACGTCCGTCGCGGTGTCGAGGTGCGTGCCGAGCCCGGCCAGGCGGTGGTCCGAGACCAGGGCGAAGAACTCCCGCTTCGACAGCCCTTCCCGGGTGCCCGGCCGGTACGCGCCGTCCGGCCGGGCGAGCGCGTACGTGCGGTCGTACGGAAACCCTTCGCCCGGCCGCAGCTCGGCGCGCTCCAGCGGCTGCGCGCTGAGCCCCTTCACCGGGTAGACGAACAGCTCGCGCACCCGGCCCCGGCTCCTCATTCGGTGGTCGTCTCCGGCGCGACGGCACCGCCGCGCCGGCGCAGATGACGGAGGGCCTCGATGACGCCGGTGACCAGGAACGCGAGCGCGAGCCCGACGGCGATGGCGAGCAGCGTGTTGTCCTGGAGGATGACGCCGCCGAGATAGCCGGTGAGCACGGTGTAGGCGCTCCAGGTGGCGGTGGCGAACCCGACGAAGGCCATGTACGCGCCCAGCGGATAACCGACGATTCCCGTGGACAAGGTGGCCAGATAGCGCCCGACCGGGATGAACCGGGTGGTCACCAGGACGAAGCCGCCACGGGCGTCGAGCTGCCGGGTGAACCAGTCGTGCGCCCGCCGCCGCTTGGTGCCGGGCGGCAGCCGTTTGAGCACGCGCGGCCCGAGCAGCCGGCCGACGACGTACGGCACCATGTCGCCGAGGAACGCGCCGAGCGTCGTGGCGGCGATGACGAGCAGGAGGTCGGTCTCGCCGGTGGCGGCGTAGACGCCGGCGACGACCACGACGGCCTCGCTCGGGATCAGCGGGAGGAAGGAGTCGAGGCAGGACACGGCGATGAGCACCGCGTACAGCCAGGGTGAGGTGATGAGCGATTCGGCGAGCTCCAGCCAGTCGATCACGGGTGCCGCCTGTCGTCGTCGGGGGTGCGGATGGATCGTCACGGGGAGTCCCTCCGGAAGCTGGGGTGCGTCGCACCGGCGGATCGTGCCGGTGCGTCAGGGTGAGGTGAGGCCGGGGAGCTGGTCGTCGCGCCATTCGGCGCTCGCCCCTGCGCCGTCGGCCAGCTCCCGCTCCCGGTTCCTGAGCTCGACGCGCCGGATCTTGCCGGAGATGGTCTTGGGCAGGTCGTAGAACTCGATCCGCCGGACCCGCTGGTACGGGGCGAGGTGCTCACGGGCGTACCGCAGGATCGACAGCGCCGTCTCCCGCGTCGGCTCGTGACCGGGCGCCAGCGCGACGTACGCCTTCGGCACGGCCGGCCGGACCGGGTCCGGCGCGGGCACGACAGCGGCCTCGGCGACCGCCGGATGCTCGATCAGCACCGATTCGAGCTCGAACGGGCTGACCTTGTAGTCGCTCGCCTTGAACACGTCGTCGGTGCGGCCCATGTAGGTGATGTAGCCGTCGGCGTCGCGGGCGCCGCCGAGTTCCAGGTCGACGCGCCCGTGCCGCAGGTCGTCGGTGTCGGCGGAGTGCTCGCCCAGGCCCGGAGCCGTACGGCGAGGGCCCGCTCCTGGATCCTGGCGACCAGCGCGGGCACGAGCGTGGCGGCGAGCGCGTCGTGGCACCGGATCGTGAACGTGCGTTCCAGCGTGGCCAGATCCAGGCGGCGGGCCGGCGCGAGCACGTCGTGCGCCTGCCCGACCAGCCGGTGCACGTCTTCCCTGATCGCCAGCGCGTACGGGGTGGGGGTCATCGTGTGGCCGGTACGGACGAGAATGTCGTCGCCGGTGACCTTGCGCAGCCGGCCGAGGGTACGGCTGAGCGCGGGCGACGACAATCCCAGCCGCTCGGCCGCCCCCATCACGCTGCCCTCTTCGAGCAGGGCGTCGAGCACGGTGAGCAGGTTCAGGTCCACGGGCGTGCCGGTGATTCTCCTCCTGTGGCGGGGCAGGGCTCAGCCCAGGAGGTCGACCGTGAGGCCGAGGTCGCGCCGTTCGGCCTCGCGGTAGGCCAGCCGGCTGAGGGCGAGGTCCTGCCAGGGCAGGCCCACCGGACCGTACACCGTGACCTGGCCGGGGTCGGTGCGGCCCGGGTGGTCGTCGCGCAGGATCTCGCCGAGGGTGGCGTGCGCCGCCTCCGGCGGCAGGTCCGCCGCGGCGAGGACGCCCATGGCGGCGGCGAGCGGCCGATCATCTACGGCGAGTACGTCGGCGGCCCGCAGAACGGAGGGCGCCAGCTCCTGCTTGCCCGGTTCGTCCACGCCGAGTGTGGTCAGGTGCCGGCCGGGGCGGATGTCGGAGGGGGTCAGCAGCGGCGTACGGGACCAGGTGGCGAGCACCACGATGGAGGCGTGGGCGGCGACCTCGGCCGCCGAGCCCGCGAGCCGGCCGCCGTGCCGGTCGCGGAAGGCGGCGGCCCGCTCCGGGGACATGTCGTGGATGATCAGATCGCTGACGGGACGCAGCAGCCGCAGTCCGGTCACCACCAGGTCCGCCTGGGCCCCCGCACCGACCACACCCACGACATCGCTCCGCCGGGCGGCCAGGGCGTCGGTGCCGAGGGCTGCGGCCAGGCCCGTGCGCCACGCTGTGATGGTCGCGCTGTCGAGCAGCGCCAGGAGCTCGCCGTCCCGGCCGTCGTGCAGGCAGATGACGCCACGCAGCGCCGGGCGGGCCGCCGGGAACTTGGCGTTGACCTTCACCGTGTACGCGTCGGTCCCGGGCAGCAGCCCGGGGATCAGCGCGGTGGCCGTACCGGGGAACGGCAGCTCCGCCCGGATCCTCTGCCCGGGAAACCCCGCGGCACCGTCTTGGACGAAACCGTCGCGCAGGGCCGCGAGACAGGCGTCAGGATCGAGCAGGGTGAGCAGGTCGCCACGGGTGAGGATTCTGGTCATGGCGGCCATGATGACAGGCGCGGTCCATGAGGGAATCACCGCCGTCGCAGGTCAGGCGCGCAGTTTGACCACGTAACGGTAGCGGTCGCCGCGGGCCGCCGAGCGGGTGTACTCCACCGGCCGCCCCGCCCGGTCGTACGTCCACCGCCTGATGACGATGAGCGGACTGCCGACCGGGACGCCGAGCACGCCCGCCTCCCGCTCGTCGGCGGCCTCGGCGTGGATGCTCTCGGTGGCCTCGGCGACCCGGGTGTCGAGGTCCTCGGCGAGGGAGGCGTACAGCGACTGGCGCTCCGCCAGCACCTCGGGGTCGATGCGGGAGCCGATCCGGTCGGGCAGCCAGGAGTCGAGCAGCGCGAACGGGGAGCCGGACCCCGTGCGCACCCTGCGGACCAGCCACACGGCCTCGGAGGGGAGGAACCCGAGGATCTCCAGCGGCGGGGCGGGGTCACGGCGGATCTCGACCCCGGTGATGCCCGGCTCAAGCCCCAGGTCACGCAGCAGCGTGGTGAAGCTGCGCAGGCTGCCGAGCGAGTGGCTGATGCCGATCTCCACGTTGACGTAGCTGCCGGAGCCGCGGCGCCGGGTGATGAGGTTGGCCGCGGCCAGGCGGTCGAGCGCCACTCTGACGGTGTTCCTGCTGACGCCGTACTCGTCGGTGAGCGCCTCCTCCGACGGCAGCCGCTCGCCTGGTTTGTACCGGCCGTCCAGGATCTGCGTGCGCAGAGAATCGGCGACGATCTCGTGCGCGTGGCGCTTGGTCATCCGGGCATCTCCCTCGCTCACACAAAGCCGGCGCAGACCGAAGTATCAGTAACAGTCGACCAACACAACTTATACCAACAGAAATCAGATTAGTACCTACAACTCTTGACATTGTTAGGTACTGATTTCTAGCCTGGGGCCCACAGGCGGCACGGGGCGCGCCTTCGTGACCAGTCAGTCGTCTCGTGAGGATGCGATATGCGAAAGATCAGAGCCGGGATCGTGGCCACCCTGTCGGCGTTCGCGCTGGCGGCCTGCTCGACGGTGGGCGGTTCGGCCAGTCCGAGCGCCGCGCCGGACGGCGGCGGTGGCAGTGGTGATGGAGGCAAGAAGGTCGCCTTCGTCTCCCAGGTGGAGGGAGTCCCCTACTTCTCCGCCTTCAAGCAGGGCGCCACGGAGACGGCGAGCTCGCTCGGCATGTCGTACACCCAGGCCGGCCCGGCCACGGCGGACGCGACCGAGCAGGTCCGCATCTTCAACAGCCTGGTCCAGCAGGGCTACGCCGCCATCGCGGTCTCCCCGCTCGACCCGCGCTCCATGAACCCCGCCATCGCGGCGGCGCGCAAGAAGGGCATCGTGGTCATCACCTCCGACGCCGACGCGCCCGACAGCGAGCGCCAGGTCTTCGTGCAGCAGGCCACCGACGCCGCGCTCGGCGCGACCGTCATGGACCAGATCGCCGAGAAGATGGGCGGCCAGGGCAAGTACGGCATCGTCTCCGGCGCGGCCGACACGCAGACGTTCAACAGCTGGGTGGCCGAGGCGCGCAAGCGGCAGGAGGCGGCGTACCCGAAGATGCAGCTCGTGGGCGGGGTGCGCTACACCACCGACACCGCGCAGGCGCTCAAGGAGGCACAGGACCTCATGACCGCCAACCCCGACCTCAAGGGGCTCATCGCGGTGCCCTCGACGGCCGTGCCCGGCGTGGCGCAGGCCGTCCAGAACGCCGGCAAGGCCGGGCAGATCGCCGTCTCCGGTTTCGGCTCGCCGAAGACCGCGCGCACGTACGTCGACTCGGGCGCGATGACCTCCACGGTCCTGTGGGACGTGCCGCAGCTCGGCATCCTGACCGTCTGGGCGATGAAGCAGCTCCTTGACGGCAAGGAGTTCACCGCGGACAACACCGTGCCGGGGCTCAAGCAGCCGGTGAAGTACGACGCCGGCGACAAGACCCTGGTGCTGGGCCCCCCGATGGTCTTCACCAAGTCGAACATCGCGCAGTTCGACTACTAGGAGCGACGTGCGCACGATCCTCTCGGTGACCGGGCTCTCCAAGAGCTTCGGAGCCACCGCCGCGCTCACCGACGTCGGCTTCACGCTGGCGGCCGGTGAGCGGCTGGCCCTGCTCGGCGAGAACGGCGCCGGCAAGTCCACCCTGATCAAGCTGATCGCCGGCGTGCACCGGCCGGACGCCGGCGAGATGACGCTCGACGGCGAGCCGCACCGGCCCGCTTCGCCCGGCGACGCGCTGGCCGCCGGGGTCAGCGTCGTCTACCAGGAGCCGTCGTTCTTCCCGCGCCTGTCGGTGCTGGAGAACCTCTTCGTCGGCCGCGAGCCGCGCGACCGCCTGACCCAGGTCGACTGGGGCGAGATGCGCAGGCGCGGCGTGGAGCTGTTCGGGCGGCTCGGCCTGCCCGTGGAGCTGCTGAGCCGGCGGATGGACTCGCTCAGCCTGGCCGAGCAGCAGCTCGCCCTGATCACCAGGGCCGTGGACGTGGACGCCAAGGTGCTGATCCTGGACGAGCCCACCTCGATCCTGACCGACGCCGAGGCCCGCCGGCTCTTCCGCGTGGTCCAGCGCCTGTCGGAGGCGGGCGTGGCCATCCTCTACATCACCCACCGCTTCGAGGAGCTGGAGCACGTCGCGGACCGGTTCCTCGTGCTGAAGGACGGCCGCCTGGCCGGCGACCTGCCCGCCGGGGCGGCCGACCACGACCGGATCCTGGAGATGATGTCCGGCCGCCCGGTCAACGCCACGATCAGCCGGACGGTCGCCGACCCGGGACCCGTGGTGCTGGAGGCCGACGGGATCACGGTGCCGGGCTCGCTGTCCGGCGTCGGGCTGACCGTGCGCGAGAGCGAGGTCGTCGGCTTGTACGGCCTGGTCGGCGCCGGGCGTACGGAGCTGGCCCTGACCGTCTTCGGCATGCTGCACCCCACCGCCGGGTCGATGCGGGTGCGGGGCGAGCCGTACGCGCCGAAGAGCCCGCGCGACGCCATGGCGCGCGGGATCGCCTACCTGCCCGAGGACAGGAAGACGCTGGGGCTCTTCCCCGGAATGGACACGATGAGCAACCTGACGGCCGTCCTGCTGCCCGCCCTGCTGGGGCGCTTCGGCGTCATCCGGCGGGCCAAGGAGCGCGAGCTCGCCTCCACGTGGGTGCGCTCGCTGCGGATCAAGGCCCCGACGCTCGACTTCCCCGTCACCGGCCTGTCCGGCGGGCACCAGCAGAAGGTGCTCTTCGCCCGGCAGCTCGTCACCGGCCCGGCGATCCTCATCCTGGACGAGCCGACCCGCGGCATCGACGTGGCCACCAAGACCGACATCCAGCAGCGGCTGGTGGAGGTCGCCCGCGAGGGCACGGCGGTGCTGGTCATCTCCAGCGACCTGCCGGAGCTGCTGGCCGTGTCCGACCGCGTCTACGTCATGCGCGAGGGCCGGATGGCCGCCGAGCTGCACGGCGACGAGCTGACCGAGGACGCCGTGCTGCGCGCCACGATGGGGGTGAGCCGGTGAGCACCACCGCCCTGTCCCCCGCGACGGCGCCGTCGGCGCGCGGGCTGACCCTGCTGCGCGACGCCCTGCTGCCGATCCTCCTCGTGGCCGAGGTGATCTTCTTCGGCCTGGCCGCCCCCGACTTCCTGTCCGCCTCCAACCTCGCCAACGTGGTGATCAACTCGGCCGACCTGGCCCTGCTGGCGGCCGGGATGACGCTGGTCGTGCTGCTGGCCGGGATCGACGTGTCGGTCGGCCCGATGCTGGGCGTGGTCGCCTGGGTCGGCGCCTCGCTGTTCGTGGCCGGCCTGCCGCCGCTGCTCGTGGTGCTCGCCTCGGTGCTGCTCGGCGGGCTGCTCGGCGCGGTCAACGCCGGGCTGATCGTCGGCGGGCGGATCTCCCCCATCATCGCCACGCTGGGCACCGCCGCCGTCTTCAAGACCGTGCTGTTCGTCCTGTGGAACAGCACCGACGTGTTCGCCGGGCCCGTCGTGCCGGTGCTCGGGCCCGCGCGGGCGGGCGGCGTGCCCCTGGTCGGCGTGGTCGTCCTGGTGGTGTTCGGGATCTTCGCGTACGTCCTGCGTCATCGCGTGTTCGGCCGGCGGTTGTTCGCCATCGGCAACGACGCCGAGGGCGCGCGGCTGCTGGGCGTGCCCGTCGGCCGTACCTCGTTCGCGGCGTACGTGCTGGTGGGAGCCCTCGTCGGCATCGCGGCCCTGATCTACGTGGGCCGGGTCGGCGTGGTGCAGGCCACCGCCGGGCAGGAGCTGACCCTGCCCGCCATCGCCGCCGTGGTCGTCGGCGGCACCAGCATCCTGGGCGGCGAGGGCGGCGTGCTGCGCACCCTCGGCGGCCTGGTCTTCATCGCGCTGCTGCAGAACGGGGTCGTCCTCATGGGCGTGCCCCCGCTGTGGAACGGGGTGCTGGTCGGCCTGGCCGTCGCCCTCGCGGTGGCCTTCGACGTCCTGACCAGACGCACCCTCGACAAGCGGATCGGAGCGCGGAAATGACAACGACAGCCGTGGCCAGGCGCTCGCTGCGCGACCGGCTGAGCGACCGCCGGACGTTCCTCGCGGTGCTCGTCGTCGCGCTCGGCGCCCTGATGAGCGTGCTGTCGCCGTACTTCCTCCAGGTGAGCAACCTCCTGGCGATGACGCAGTACGGCGCGGTCATCGGGCTGCTGGCCCTCGGCCAGGCGTTCGTCATCCTGGGCGGCAGGGGCGGCATCGACCTGTCCGTGGGGTCGGTGCTGAGCCTGTCGGGCATCGTCATGGGCCTGCTCGCGCAGGACCTCGGGCTCAGCCCGTGGCTGGCCGCGCTCGTCACCGTCGCCGGCGGCGGCCTGCTCGGCTCGGTGAACGGCTTCATGATCGCCCGGCTCGGCCTGCCGCCGCTCATCGTCACGCTGAGCACGCTCTTCCTGTACGGGGCCCTCGCGCAGGTGCTGACCGGCGGCGGCCAGCTCGGCGGGTTCGACGGGGGCGGCTTCCCCGCGCTGGGGCAGAGCGCGATCCTCGGCGTCCCCACCCAGGTGCTCCTGGTCCTGGCGCCGATGTACGCCGTGGCCATCTGGGCGCAGAACCGCACGGCGTTCGGCCGCCGCCTGCACCAGGCCGGCACCAGCGACCGGGCCGCGGGGCTGGCCGGGATCGACGTGCAGCGGCTGCGGTTCCGGCTCTACGTGCTGTCGGGCGCACTGGCCGCGCTCGGCGCCGTGGTGACCAACGCGTGGCTGCTCACCGCCAGGCCCAGCGCGGGCACCGGGATGGAGCTGCAGGCGATCACCATCGCGGTGCTCGGCGGCATCGACATCTTCGGCGGGCGGGGGCATCTCAGCGGGGTCCTGCTGGCGCTCGCCGTCGTGGTCGTCCTGTCGTGGGGGCTGCAGCTGGCGCAGGTCGGCAACTCGGTGCAGACCGGCATCCTCGGTCTGGTCCTCGTCGGCGCGGCCCTGCTGAACAACCTGATCGGCAGGAAGGCCGCCGGATGACACCCCACAACGACCGGCCCTCGGACGACCGGCCCTCGGACGACCGGGCCGTGGATGACCGGCCCGTGGACGTCCTGGCCGTCGGTGACGCCAGTGTCGACTACTTCGTGCACGTGCCGCACATCGCGGTGGCCGACGACAAGGCGATCGGCCGGCTGGCCGGCGTGCACGGCGGCGGCATGAGCGCCAACCTGGCCGCCGCCGCGAGCTTCGCCGGGGCCCGCGCGGCGCTGGCCACGGCGGTGGGCGCGGACGACCTCGGCCGCCAGGCCCTCGACCGGCTCGCGGCCCAGGGCGTGGACGTCTCCCCCAGCGTCCGCGTACCCGGCGGGCACACCTGGTTCTGCGTGATCCAGCTCGACCCCACCGGCGAGAAGTCCCTCGTCGGCGCGGTGACCGAGGTGAAGATCCCGGAGGTCGGCCAGATCTCCGACGAGCTGCTGCGCACGGCGCGGCTGGTCGCGCCGCTGGCCGACGACCTCGACTGGGCCATCGGCCTGGCCGGGCGGGCCAGGGCGGGCGGCGCGAAGGTGGCCGTGGACCTGGAGCCCGACGCGGTCGCCGGCCGGCTCGACCAGGTGCGGGAGCTGGCCCGGCTCAGCGACCTCGTCTTCTGCAACCAGCGCGCCGCCGACGAGCTGGCCGACGGCGACCCCGAGCGCTGCGCCGCGCTGCTGCTCGCGGCCGGCGCCGGCGCCGTCGTGGTGACCAGGGGACGTGACGGCGCCCTCTGCTTCGCCCCCGGGCAGAGCTGGTCGGCGCGCGGCCCGCGGGTCGAGGTCGTGGACACCACCGGCGCGGGCGACACGCTGGCCGGGGCGTTCACCGGGTCCTGGATCCGCGGCCGGTCCCTCGCCGACAGCCTGCGCGCCGGGGTCGCCGGCCCGTCGCTCTGCGTCGGCCATCTCGGCTCACGCGCCTATCTCGATGCCGGGACCGGCATCGACTCCCTCGTGCGGAACGTCACCCTCGACGCCGCTCCTCCACTGCAAGGATTCTGATGATCACTCTTCTGGACCGCATCCACGGCAGCCTGGCCGCCGCCTGCATCGCCGACGCCCTCGGTGCCCCCACCGAGGAACGCTCCATCCCGGAGATCCGGCGGCTGTTCGGGCACCGGGTGGAGAGCTTCCACGCGCCGCTGCCCGACGCGCCGTACGCGGTCGGGCGCGGGCCGGCCCAGATCACCGACGACTCCAGCCAGATGCTGCTGCTGGCCGAGGCGTTCATCGCGCACGACGGGGAGGTCACGCCCGAGGTCATGGCCGACCTGCTCATCGGCTGGTCCGGCAACCCCGACTATTTCCCCCACTTCGCCGGTCCCACCACGCGCCGGGCGATCGAGCGGCTCAAGGCCGGCGAGAACCCCTGGGAGGTCGGCCGGTCGGGCCGCATCATGAGCGAGGGCGCCAGCAACGGCGGCGCCATGCGGGTCGCCCCCGCCGGTCTGGTGCACCCCGGCGACATCGAGGGCGCCGTGCGTGCCGCGCACCTGACGTGCGTGCCCAGCCACCACACGAACATCGGTGTCGCCGGGGCCGCGGCCACCGCCGCCGCCACCGCCGCGGCGTGCGTGGACGGCGCCGACCTGTTCCAGGTCGTCCGGGCCGCCCGGCACGGCGCGGAGCTCGGCGAGCGGCTGGGCTCCGAGCAGGGCCGGCACGTCCCGGGGCCGTCGGTGTCCGAGCGGATCGACCTCGCGGTCACGCTGGCCGTGCAGTCGCGCGACCTGGACGACGCCATCGAACGGATCGCCGCCGTCATCG